>NZ_JAOCLK010000037.1:0-49495 GCF_029845265.1 Ectopseudomonas oleovorans | reverse complement strand
GAATTCGAAATGCCCGTACCCGATCTGTTCAAGCAAGGCCTGGCCAGGGGTTGGAAAACCCATGACGGTTCGCGTCTGGAAAACGACCTGACCCTGGAAGTCGATGTCGCCATCGTCGGCAGCGGCGCCGGTGGTGGCACCACCGCGGAAATCCTCAGCGCGGCGGGTTACAAGGTGCTGCTGATCGAGGAAGGCCCACTCAAGACCAGCGACGACTTCAAGATGCAGGAAGCCGACGCCTACCCGACCCTCTATCAGGAAGGCATCGGCCGCATGAGCAAGGACGGCGCCATCACCATCCTGCAGGGTCGCGCCGTGGGCGGCACGACGCTGATCAACTGGACCAGCAGCTTCCGTACCCCGCCACAAACCCTGGCGCACTGGGCCGAGGCACATGGTGTGAAAGGCCATGACGTGGCGTCCATGGCGCCCTGGTTCGAGAAAATGGAGCAGCGTCTGGGCGTCGCGCCTTGGGTGGTGCCGCCGAACGCCAACAACGAGGTGATCCGCACTGGCTGCGACAAGCTCGGCTATCACTGGGCAGTGATCCCGCGCAACGTGCGCGGCTGCTGGAACCTCGGCTACTGCGGCATGGGCTGCCCGACCAACGCCAAACAATCGATGCTGGTCACCACCATCCCCGCGACCCTGGATGCTGGCGGCGAGCTGCTGTACCTGGCGCGCGCCGACAAGCTGGTGATCGAAGGTGACAAGGTCGTCGGCATCGACTGCCTGGGCATGGACGAACGCTGCGTAGCACCCAACGGCAAGCGCATCCGGGTCAAGGCGCGGCATTACGTGCTGGCCGGCGGCGGCATCAACACCCCCGGCATCCTGCTGCGCTCCGAGGTGCCCGACCCGCACAAACGCGTCGGCCGGCGCACCTACCTGCACCTGGTGAATTTCTCCGCGGCGCAGTTCGAGCAGGTGATCAATCCCTTCTACGGTGCGCCGCAGTCGCTCTACTCCGATCATTTCCAGTGGGACGACGGCACCAGCGGGCGGCTCTCCTACAAACTGGAAGTACCACCGCTGCAACCGGCGCTGACCGCCACCCTGCTCGGAGAGTTCGGCCGCGAGAACGCCCTGCGCATGGAGCAACTGCCGCATACCAACGTGATGCTCGCCCTGCTGCGCGACGGCTTCCATCCGGACAGCGCCGAAGGCCGTGTGGAACTGCGCGGCGACGGCAGCCCGGTGCTCGACTACCAGATGACCGACTACACCTGGGACGGCGTACGCCGCGCCTACCTGACCATGGCGGAAATCCAGTTCGCCGCCGGTGCCAAGGCGGTGATGCCGACCCATGCCGATGCGCGTTACGTCGGCAGTTGGAAGGAGGCCCGGGACATGATCGAGAACCTCGACCTGGCGCTGTACCGCACCCGCCTGGGCAGTGCTCACGTGATGGGCGGCTGCGCCATGGGCGAGGATGCACAGCAGGCAGTGGTCGACAGCCTGGGCCGGCACCATCACCTGGCCAACCTGTCGATCCACGACGGTTCGCTATTTCCCACCAGCATCGGCGCCAACCCCCAACTGTCGATCTACGGCCTGACCGCCAAGCTTGCGACGCTGCTGGCCGAGCGGCTGAAAAGCCCGAGCTAGACGCTACTGCCCTGGCATGGGAGAACGCAACGCAGGCCGTGGCTTGGCCGCTGGCATGCGCTGCGCTACCATCCGACTCCTTTTCGACCCGCCAGGACGTCCCGATGAATCGAGTGTTATACCCCGGCACCTTCGACCCCATCACCAAAGGCCATGGCGATCTGGTCGAGCGCGCCGCGCGGCTGTTCGATCACGTCATCATCGCTGTCGCCGCCAGCCCCAAGAAGAACCCGCTGTTCCCCCTGGAGCAACGTGTCGAGCTGGCCCGAGAGGTGACCAAGCATCTGCCGAACGTCGAAGTGGTGGGTTTTTCCTCGCTGCTGGCGCACTTTGTCAAGGAACAGAACGCCAATGTGTTTCTGCGTGGCCTGCGTGCGGTGTCGGACTTCGAGTACGAATTCCAGCTGGCCAACATGAACCGCCAACTGGCGCCGGACGTCGAGAGCCTGTTCCTCACACCGTCGGAGAAGTACTCCTTCATTTCCTCGACCCTGGTGCGCGAGATCGCCGCCCTGGGTGGTGACATCACCAAGTTCGTTCACCCCGCCGTGGCCGACGCGCTGAACGAGCGTTTTCGCAAAAGCTAAGCAAGATCGACTTTTAGCAGGAGCCCCACCCCGGGGCGAAGCTTGTCTGGCGAAACTCAGATTCGCGGCGCGGCGCCGCTCCTACAGTGAGCGGTGCCTAACTGTCCAGCCTCATGGCACAAGCCGCACCAATCCGGCACAATTGCGCCATTGTTGTCTGCCAGTGTCGAAGCCTGCGCCTCGACAGGAGTTGCCCCATGTCCCTGATCATCACCGACGATTGCATCAACTGCGACGTCTGCGAACCCGAGTGCCCCAACGGCGCCATTTCCCAGGGTGAGGAGATCTACGTGATCGACCCCAACCTGTGCACCGAATGCGTTGGCCACTACGATGAGCCGCAATGCCAGCAGGTGTGCCCGGTGGACTGCATCCCGCTCGACGAGAACAATGTCGAGAGCAAGGATGAACTGATGCACAAATACCGCATCATCACCGGCAAGGCCTGATTCTCCCCGGGAGACCGCCGGTCTCCCGTTTCCTCCGCGCCCATTGTGCCCCCTCGCCCGAGCGAGGCTGTTAAGCTTCCAGCCTCCTTCAGCCGCCTCAGGTAGATCGCATGTTGCGCAAACTCCTGCTATCAACCTTGCTGCTCGGCGCCAGCCTGCTGGCCCATGCCGCCCCGCAGCAACCCGCCATTGCCACCGCTCACCCCGCTGCCACAGCCGCTGCGCAGCAGATGCTCGACGCCGGCGGCAATGCCTTCGACGCCGCCGTCGCCGCCAGTGCTGCCCTGGCAGTGGTCGAACCCTACGGCTCAGGCCTTGGCGGCGGCGGCTTCTTCCTGCTGCGAACTGCCGGCGATACGCCAGGCTACGACTTCCTCGATGCCCGCGAACGCGCACCGCTGGAAGCCAAACCGAATCTCTATGTCCGCGATGGCAAGGTGCAGCGCGAGCTGTCGCTCAACGGCGCACTGGCTGCCGCCATTCCGGGGCTGCCAGCAGCATTGGTCGAGCTGGCGGAGAAGCACGGCCGCCTGCCGCTGAAAACCAGCCTGGCACCGGCGATTCGCCTGGCCAATGAAGGCTTCGCGGTGGACCGTGTCTACCGCGAGCGCGCGACCTGGCGCCTGGCAGCGCTGCGTGACGATGCCGAAAGCGCCAAGCTCTTTCTTGACCGGGGCGAAATCCCCGCCGAGGGCCATCTACTGCGTCAGACGGATCTGGCTGCCACCCTGCAGGCGCTGGCCGAACATGGCCGGGAGGGTTTCTATAATGGCCCGATAGCCGAGCGCCTGATCAAAGGCGTGCGCCATGCCGGCGGTATCTGGACCGAGGATGACCTGCATGAGTACCGTATTGCCCGCCGTGCGCCGCTACATTTCTCCCTGGAAGATGGCCGCGAGCTGATCAGCGCACCGCCGCCCTCGGCGGGCGGTATAGCCCTGGCGCAGAGCCTGGCGATTCTCGAACAACTGCCCTGGCGCGACGCCGAGCCCGTACAGCGCGTGCACTATGTGGTCGAAGCCCTGCGCCGCGCCTACCGTGACCGGGGCCTGCTCGGCGACCCGGACTTCGTCAAGAATCCGGTCGAGCAACTGCTTTCGCCTGGGCATCTGGCTGTACTGGCCGGCAGCATCGACCCCGAGCGCGCCACACCCAGCGCCAGCCTGCCGCCGGCCGGCACCTGGCACGAGGGCGACCACACCACCCACTTTGCCGTGCTCGATGCCGAAGGCAATGCTGTCGCTGCAACGCTGTCGATCAACCTGCCCTTTGGCGCCGCCTTCACCGTACCCGGCACCGGTGTACTGCTCAACGACGAGATGGACGACTTCGCCGCCGACGTGCAGGGCGCCAACGCCTACGGCCTGACCGGCAGCCAGGCCAATGCGATTGCCGGAGGCAAGCGGCCGCTGTCGTCGATGAGCCCCAGCTTTATCGAGAGCAGCGACGAGTTCGCTGCCTTCGGCACGCCGGGCGGCAGCCGTATCCCCAGCATGGTGCTGCTGTCGATGCTCGAGTACCTGGACGATCAGCCCATCGAGCGCTGGCCAGCCGTGGCACGCTATCACCACCAGTTCCTGCCCGACGTGATCGAGCACGAGCCGGACACCTTCAGCGCTGAGCAGATCGCCGAGCTGCAACGGCGTGGCCATGAACTCAAGCGCCTGGATCGGCAGTACGGTAATCAGCAGGTGCTGTTCTGGGACAAGGTCAGCGGCGAAGTGAAGGCCGCGAGCGATCCTCGCGGGATTGGCACAGCGACGCCTTGAAGCGCAGCGCCCGAATGTGACCGTGGCCCGGATGCAATCCGGGGAAACTGCACAACCGCTCCCGGATTTCATCCGGCTACGGGCTACGCCTTGTGTCAGGAGAGCCTGATCAGGCTCTCCTGCTCCTCACCGAACTTGCGCAATTCGCGGAACAGCGCCTGCTCGTTGCTCAGCATCAGCACGTTGCGCAGGCTCTGGAAAATACGGCTGACATAACCCAGGTCGTTCATCAGCGAGCTGGTCTGCAGGCCATCCAGACGGCCGTCGCGTACCTCGGCGAACAGGCGCTGACGAAACCTCGCATCGAAGCTCGCCGCCTGCTCATCCAACCAACGCAGGCGTGACTGCCACATTTCGTCAGGCATGTCCGAGCGTGCCAACTCACGCACCTCGTGCAGGGTGGTGAGCAAATGGCGACGCAGCTCCACATAGGCATCACGCACCGCCGAGGGTGGTGCGTCCAGATAATGGCCAAGATTCTTCTGCAGGTGCTTGGCGTCCTTGACCGCATCCACCAGTTGCAGCGCCGCCAACTGGCAACTGACCCAGAACTGCTGATGCGCTTCGTCCATGGGCAGTTCCATGCGCCCCATGAAGCTCAGCAGATCGCCATACACACCCTTGATATGGAATTGGTACAAGTGCTCCGCATCGAAGCCGCCCTGCGTGGGCTTGGCCTGCAGCAGTTGCTCATCCGCCCGTGCACGCGCCAACTGATCAACCGGCAGATAGAGTGCATGGCAGATCACCTCGAGGCTCAAGCGGCCAAGGTGCCCCAGCTCCTGCACCACCGCGCCGGAGGCGGCATCCACCGAATCCAACGCCCGTTCGTTGAGGTAGCGCGCTCGCGTTCGCTCGGGCTCGGCGACTTTCTCGCTCGCCAGTTCGGTGATCAGTACCTGTGGCTCGCTACGTTCCGGCAGCCAGCGGATCAACAACTGCGCCAGACGCCCCTGCAGCGGCCAGAACAGCGCAACGCCCATGGCATTGAACAGGGTGTGGAACATCGCCAGTTGGATCAGGCTGTTTTCGCCAAGCCCCAGCGGTTCGGCCAGCGCGTGCACCAGCCAGGTCAGCGGCTCGAGCAGGATGAATGCCAGCACGCCAGTGACCACGTTGAACAGCACATGGGCCAGGGCAAGGCGCTGCCCGCTGCGGTTGCCGCCCAGCGAGCCGACGAAGCCGGTGGTCACACTGCTGCCGATATTGGAGCCAATGGCAATGGCCAGACTCTGGCTCAACTCCAGCTGACCGCCAGCCAACGCTGCGAGAGTCAGCATCAGGGTCGCATGGCTGGATTGCAGCACCACGGTGATGGCCATGCCTATTGCGGTGAACAGCAGCGCGCCGCGTAGCCCGCCTTCCTGGTATGCACTCATGTCCAGACCATCGCCAAAGCTGGCGAAGCCTTCCTTGATCTGATCGATCCCCAGGAAGATGAAGGCAACGCCTAACACGATACGCCCGGCCGCCTTGCTCTTCGCCCCGAAGAAACCGGCCAGCACACCGAACACCAGCAATGGCAAGGCCAGCGGACTGAGGCTGAGGTTCTGTCCCGCCAGCGCCAGCAACCAGATACCGCTGGTGGCGCCGAGGTTGGCGCCGAAAAGAATGGCGATGCCGCCCGCCAGTTGGATCAGCCCGGTGCTGATAAAGGCGATGGTCAGCAGCGACACCAGGGTGCTGGACTGCAGCAACAGGGTGCCGCCGACGCCGAACAACAGGCTCTTGAAGGGCGTGGACGTACTGCGCCCGAGTATCTGCTCCAGCTTGCTGCCGGCCAGCTGACGCAGGCCGTCTTCCAGGCACTGCATGCCAAACAGGAAGATCGCCAGCCCGGCGCAGAGTTGCAGCCAGCCCTGGCTGAACCAGAACGAGGCGATCAGCCCCATTACCACCAGCAGCAATATCACCCAGCGCAGGTACTTCATCACTACCGCTTCTTCCTTTTCTCGGCGTTAAAACGTAAACGGCCCCTCGCCTCGATGAGGAGGAGAGAGGAGGAGAGAGGCCGCGACAAGCAGTGCAGCGAATCAGTCTTGCTTGTAGCCGCTGCTGGTGCAGCCCAGGCAGCGTACGAAGGCTTCTTTGCCCGGCGCTACCACGAGGGATTGCGCTGCCTCGCCGACGTTACCGCCCAGCGCGGTGAACGGCAGGCTGACGATGAAGGCTGCAGCACCGATCGCAGTGGCGCCGATCAGCAGGGGGCGGGCGATGAGCAGATCACCAATCATGGCATAGCCCTTGGGCGCCTCGACGGTGTACAACGGATCACCACTGGCGTTCTGCTGAACCACTTCCGCTTGCGCCGATAGCGCCAGCAGGCCAGAGGTCAGCGCCAGGACAACAGCGGGGGTGCGGAACGCTTTCATGGATCGATCCTTCAGATTATTCGGGAAAGTGCCAGTAACTATAACAGCGCATTGATAATTGTCAGCGTGACGGGCGTCAATCGCCGTGAAAGGCATACTCCGGCTTTTTCGGCACGTAAGGACGAAAGAACGCCAGCATGGCTGCCAGGTCGGCTTGCTCGTCACCTGTTGGCAAAAAGGTCGGAGCGATCACCACCCGCCGATTCTGGTAATCCAGCGCGCCCAGCACTATGGGTACGCCCGCGCCCAGCGCAATATGGTAGAAGCCCATCTTCCAGCGCTCGACCTTCTTGCGCGTGCCTTCGGGCGACAGCCCCAGAATGAACTCGTCATGCTCGCGAAAGGCCTGAATGGCCTGTTCGACGGTGTTCAACTTGCGCTCCCGGCGAATCGCAATGCCGCCCCAACTGCGCATGAGGCCGCCGAAGGGCCAGCGAAAGATGCTGTGCTTGCCGAACCAGCGCGCGTTGAGGCGCAGCACGAACTTCAGCGCAATGAAGATCACGAAGTCCCAGTTGGACGTGTGGTGAGCGCCGATGGCGACGAACTTGTCGAGTTTGGGCAACTGCCCAACGATGCGCCAGCCCATGAGTTTCAGCACGCCGCGCCCCAGCCATTCGGCAGCTGGATTGCGCGGTAGATAGTTGCCGGACATCTAACACCTTCGTTTTTCTTATTTTTATGCCGTAGGGCGGGTGCAACCCGCCATTGAAATCCCGGCGGGTTTCACCCGCCCTACGACTCACCCATATCCAGCGGATCGTTATCTGCTCAGCGCTGGCACTTGGGACAGTAGACACTCGCCCGCTGGCCCAGCTTGACCTCACGTAGCGTGCTGCCGCAGACCTTGCAGAACTCGCCGCCGCGCCCGTAGGCGAACAGCTCCTGCTGGAAGTAGCCCGGCTGGCCATCGCCACCGACGAAGTCGCGCAAGGTGGTGCCGCCACGCTCGATGGCATGAGCGAGGATACGCTTGATCTCATCGGCCAGGCGCAGGTAGCGCGCCCGCGAAATCGAGCCGGCTTCGCGGCGCGGGTCGATACCGGCGGCGAACAGCGCTTCGCTGGCGTAGATATTGCCCACGCCGACGACCACGGCGTTATCCATGATGAAGGGCTTGACCGCCATGCTGCGCCCGCGCGACATCTGAAACAGACGCTCACCGTCGAACAACCCGCCCAACGGCTCAGGGCCGAGTTTGCTGAGCAATACGTGAGTCAGCGGGTCCTCACTCCACAGCAGTGCACCGAAACGCCGCGGATCGGTGTAACGCAGGGCAAGGCCGGACTCCAGCTCGATATCCACATGCTCATGCTTGGCCGCAGCCAGGCCACATTCGACCAGGCGCAGACTGCCGGACATGCCCAGATGACTGATCAGACTGCCGACTTCGGCCTTGATCAGCAGGTACTTGGCGCGGCGCTCGACGCACTCGATTCGCTGGCCGGACAGACGCACGTCCAGGTCTTCGGGGATGGGCCAGCGCAGACGGCGCTCACGCACGATCACGCGGCTGACGCGCTGACCCTCGAGATAGGGGGCGATACCGCGGCGGGTAGTTTCGACTTCGGGTAATTCAGGCATGGCAATACGACAGGAAAACGGCGGTGCGCCACCTTAGCAGGAGCTGCGCAGCAAGCGGTAGGGTAAGCCGCCTACCCGCTCAGTTGCCCGGCGGCGCAACCTCATGAAGACTCAGAGCACCGCCAGGTCACGGATGCTTTCGCGCAGGTTCTCGAAGTCATACTCCGACAACCCCAGATACTCGAGAATCGGCTGCGCGATGTGCTGCCACTCCATGTCGATGGCCTGCCCAGCCTGCACGCGATGCGTCTCGCAGATGTGCTCGGCCATCTTGAGAATGCCCAGCAGCGTCTTCAACTGAGCGTCACACCCCGAGTCATCGCTGAAGATCGCCAAGGCGTTGTGGTGGTTGGCAATGACCTCGCAGAGGTGCTCAGGCAGGCGCCAGGAGCGCGCGGTGAAATAGCCGACCACGGCATGATTGGTGGTCAGCAGGCGGTTCTCGGTATCGACCACGCGGCGCTCATCACTGGCGCTGGCATAGGCCTCCTCCAGCACCTGCATGTAGTTGGGGAAGCGCTTGAGCATCAGCGGAATGCCGCAATCGTGGAACAGCCCCAGGCTGTAGGCTTCGTCAGGCGAGTGATAACCGAGGCGCTTGGCCAGGGTCAGGCAGGTCATCGCCACGTCCTGAGCACTGTCCCAGAAGCGGTTGAGCACCAGGATCGCTTCGTCGGTCAGCTCGCCTTTGATCGACTGCGCATTGATCAGGTTGATCACGGTGTTGCAGCCCATCAGATTGACCGCCTGCTGGATCGAAGCGATGCGGTTGGCCAGGCCGAAGTGTGGCGAGTTGACGATCTTCAGCAGCGCGCCGGACAGCCCCGGGTCCTGACTGATCAGCTTGGCGATGCTGCGCAGATCGGGGCTGGGCATGATCTGTTCCATCTGCAGATCGACCATGATCTGTGGTTGCGGCGGTACGCTGATCCCCTGCAGGACTTGCTGGATCTGTTCGGCGGTAAGTTCGTAGGTCATGAAAGAGGGATCGTGCAGGGTGAGAAGTAGCGCACAGTCTAGCCAAAGCACCGACCTGCTCGCAGCCGACTTTTGTAAACGCCGGCCCGGCGCGCAAACCGCTATAATCCCGCTCTTTCCCCGCGGAGCCCGAACTCATGTCTTCCCTGCCCAGTCTGCGCCTGAAAGCCAACGCCGACCGACGCCTGCGCGCCGGCCACCTGTGGGTCTACAGCAACGAGATCGATGTCGCCGCCACCCCGCTGCATGGTTTTGCCGCCGGGGACCAGGCTGTTCTCGAAGCCGCCGGCGGCAAGCCGCTGGGCATCGTCGCCATGAGTCCGAACAACCTGATCTGCGCGCGTCTGCTGTCACGCGACGTCAAGCACGTGCTGGACAAATCCCTGCTGGTGCATCGCCTCAACGTCTGCCTGTCGCTGCGCGAGCGCCTGTTCGACCAGCCCTGCTACCGCCTGGTGTACGGCGACTCCGACCTGCTGCCGGGGCTGGTGGTCGACCGTTTCTTCGACATCCTCGTGGTCCAACTGGCTTCGGCCACCATGGAGGCACACAAGGACGACGTGCTCGCCGCGCTGATCCAGGTGTGCAAACCCAGCGGCATCCTGTTCAAGAACGACTCCAGCGCGCGCGACGCCGAAGGTCTCGAACGCTACGTGGCGACTGCCTACGGCGAGGTGCCGGAGTGGGTAGCGCTGGAAGAGAACGGCGTGAAGTTCGAAGCACCGGTTATCGAAGGGCAGAAGACCGGCTGGTTCTATGACCACCGCATGAACCGCGCGCGCCTGGCGCCCTATGTCAAAGGCAAGCGCGTGCTCGACCTGTTCAGCTACATCGGCGGCTGGGGCGTGCAGGCCGCGGCTTTCGGCGCCAGCGAAGTGTTCTGCGTGGACGCCTCGGCCTTCGCCCTCGACGGCGTGGAACGTAATGCCACGCTCAACGGTTTCGCCGAGAAAGTCACCTGCGTGGAGGGTGACGTATTCGCCGCGCTACGCGAGCTGAAATCCGCAGAAGAGCGCTTCGATGTGGTGATCGCCGATCCACCCGCCTTCATCAAGCGCAAGAAGGACATCAAGAACGGCGAGGCCGCCTACCGCCGCCTCAACGAAACCGCCATGCGTCTGCTCAACAAGGACGGCATCCTGGTCAGCGCCAGCTGCTCCATGCACCTGGAGGAAGACAACCTGCAGAACATCCTGCTGACCAGCGCGCGTCACCTGGACCGCAACATCCAGTTGCTCGAGCGCGGCGCCCAGGGCCCGGATCACCCGGTACACCCGGCCATCAATGAAACCCGCTACATCAAGAGCCTGACCGTACGCCTGCTGCCCAACAGCTGAGCAAGCTGCACCTGCCGAGTGCGTGTCGGCAGGTGCCTCTTCCCCCTTCCGCTGTTACCTCCTTCCACACCCCGCCTCGCATCTCCCCCAGCATGGACTAGGCTTGAGCCTGCATAGCAGAGCGCTATCAGCCGGCCAGCCGTAATCTGGCTTGCTTATTGCTTTTGCCTATCGCCATAACGATCGCCGCCCACGAAGGAGGCGAATCGACTCAGAAGTTGGAGCCTTGGCCACGAGCTGACTCCACATTGCGGATAGCGGGGAGGACTATGACTGCGCAGGCTGGGAACGACGCGTTCCTGCGATTCACCAACGTCAAGAAGACCTACGATCACAAGACCCTGGTGGTCAAGGACTTCAACCTCAATGTGGCCAAGGGCGAATTCATCACCCTGCTCGGCCCCTCCGGTTCCGGCAAGACCACCTGCCTGATGATGCTCGCCGGCTTCGAGGACGTGACCAGCGGCGAGATCCTGATCAACGGCCGCAACGTCACCAGCATCGCCCCGTATGACCGCAATATCGGCATGGTCTTCCAGCAGTACGCGCTGTTCCCGCACATGACCATTCGCGAAAACCTGGCCTACCCGCTGAAAATTCGCAAGCTGCCCAAGGACGAGATTCGCGCCAAGGTCGAGCAGTACCTCGCCCTGGTCGAGCTGCAGGCCTTCGGCGGCCGCTACCCCGGTCAGCTCTCCGGCGGCCAGCGCCAGCGCGTGGCCCTGGCCCGCGCGCTGATCTTCGCTCCGGACATCGTGCTGATGGACGAGCCACTCGGCGCGCTGGACAAGAAACTGCGCGAACAGATGCAGTTCGAGATCAAGCGCCTGCACGAGCAGCTCGGCTTCACCGTGATCTACGTGACCCACGACCAGACCGAAGCGCTGACCATGAGCGACCGCATCGCCGTGTTCAACAACGGCGTGGTGCAGCAATGCGCCGCGCCGCATGTGCTCTATGAGCGTCCGGCCAACCTGTTCGTCGCCGACTTCATCGGCGAGAGCAACAAGCTCGAAGGGGTGATCGAAGCGGTCGAGGCTGATCGCGTGCAAGTGCGCCTCACCGATGGCGGCCTGGTCAGCACCCTGAAGGCCAACTGCACCGAGGTCGGCCAGCCCACCACGGTGTCGGTGCGTCCGGAAAAACTCAATTTCACCGACCGCCTTGGCGCCGCCGGCAATCAGGTCAAGGCCCGCTTCGTCACCCGCCACTACGTGGGCGAATACATCCGCTACCACTTCGAAACCGCCAGCGGCAGCGAGCTGGTGGTGAAGAACCTGAACGACAGTTCAGCCCCGCAACTCAGCACCCAGGAAGAGGTCGCCCTGGCCTGGCTGCCGGAAGACAGTCAGGCGCTGGACCGATCGGAAGTCCCACCCCACAACTAGTAGAAGCACATGGAGCACAACAATGGCTAGATCACTGACTACCAGCGTTTCCACCTTCGCCCTGGTGGCGGCACTGGGACTCACCGCTGGCAACGCCACGGCCCAGGACAGCCTCACCGTAGTGTCCTGGGGCGGCGCCTATGGGGCGGCGCAGAAGAAGCACGTCATCGACCCGTACCAGGCAGAAACCGGGGTCAAGGTATTGTTCGAGGATTACTCGGGCGGCGTCGCCGAGATCAAGGCCCAGGTCGAATCCGGCAACATTCAGTGGGACGTGGTCGACTTCGAGGTGATCGACCTCGAACGCGCCTGCTCCGAAGGCTTGCTGGAAACCCTCGACCACAGCGTACTGCCGGCCGGCATCGACGGCACCCCGGCCGCACAGGACTTCATCCCCGAAGCCCTGGCCAGCGAATGCGCGGTGGGTAACATCGTCTGGTCGGTGGTATTCGCCTACAACCAGAACACCATCGGTGATACCAAGGCAGCCAGCATCGACGACTTCTTCGACACCGCCAAGATTCCCGGCAAGCGCGCCCTGCGCAAACGCCCGCAGGTGAACATGGAATGGGCACTGCTGGCCGATGGCGTGGCGCCCGATGAAGTGTACGACGTGCTGGCCACCCCCGAAGGCCAGCAACGCGCCTTCGACAAGCTGGACAGCATCAAGAAGGACATCGTCTGGTTCGACTCCTGGTCGCAGGCGCCACAACTGCTCAATGACGGCGGTGCGGTGCTGGTGCAATCGGCCAACGGCCGCTTCTACGACGCCATCGTGCAGGAGAAGAAACCCTTCGAAATCGTCTGGGACGGCCACGTCTACGACCTCGACGCCTGGGCCATCGTCAAAGGCTCGAAGAAGAAAGACCTAGCTATGGAATTCATCAAGTACGCCACCGGCTCCAAGCCGCTGGCCGGCATGCCGGACGTCGCCTACGGCCCGACCCGCAAGTCGTCCATGCCGCTGGCAGACCAGACTGCGACGCCGCACCTGCCGACCGCTCACCTGGATAAAGGCATCCAGGCTGGCTCCGAGTTCTGGGCTGACTATGGCGAGTCGTTGGGTGAGAAATTCAACGAGTGGTTGTTGAAGTAAAGGCCATCAGCTCCCCTCTCCCACTTGTGGGAGAGGGGTTGGGGGAGAGGGTGAATCTGTCACCCTCTCCCCAGCCCTCTCCCGTAAACGGGAGAGGGAGCTACTGATCGACACTTGCTGTGCGCCCTGTTTTACGGAGTAACACCTTGTCATCCCTGACCACCAGCGAAGCCGGCCAAGCCGCCAGCGCCCGCCGCAAGAAACGCCTCGCCGCCTTTCTCTTCGTGGTGCCGCTGCTGCTGTTCATCCTCGTCACCTTCGTCGCCCCGATCGGTACCATGCTGTGGCGCAGCGTGCATCACCCGACCGTGGCCGAGCTGATTCCCTTGACCCTGGCCGAACTCGAACGCTGGGATGATCACAAGCAACTGCCGGACGAAAAAACCCTGCAGGTCTTCGCTAGCGAACTGCATGGCCTTAACCAGCAACGCCTGTCCGGCAAGCTCTCCGAAGAACTCAACCGCGCCTATACCGGCATGTCCAGCGTGGTCAAAGCCACTGCCCGGCGCGTTGGCCGACTGGACGCCCAGGCGCTGCAAAGCCAAGGCGTGCAGACGCTGCTCGAGGCCCACCGCAACTGGAGCATGCCCGAGCTGTGGTACGCCATCGAGCGCGCCGGCAAGGTTTACACCTACGATTACTACCTGACCGCACTGGATCTGGAGATGCACCCCGACGAGGGCATCCAGGCGCGCCAGGACACGCAGATCTATCTGCAGCTGTATTCCAAGACCCTGAACATGGCACTGGTCATCACCCTGCTCTGCGCCCTGCTCGGCTACCCGCTGGCCTACTACCTCGCCGGCCTGCCGTCGAACCGCGCCAACCTGCTGCTGGTGCTGGTGCTGCTGCCGTTCTGGACCTCGCTGCTGGTGCGTACCACCTCGTGGATCGCGCTGTTGCAGACCAACGGCGTGATCAACTCCTTCCTCATGGGCATCGGCCTGATCAGTCAGCCCTTCGAGATGCTCTATACCTCGTTCGCCACCGTGGTGGCGATGACCCACATCCTGCTGCCGTTCATGATTCTGCCGCTGTACAGTGTGATGCGCGGCATCGACCCCAGCTACATGCGCGCCGCACTCAGCCTCGGCGACAAACCGATCCCAGCCTTCGTCCGCATCTACTTCCCGATGACCCTGCCCGGCCTCAGTGCCGGGGCGCTGCTGGTGTTCATCATCTCGGTCGGCTACTACATCACCCCGGCACTGGTCGGTGGCACCGACGGGCAGATGATCAGCAACATCATCGCCTTCCATATGCAGCGTTCGAACAACTGGGAGCTGGCCGCCGCACTGGGCTCGTTGCTGCTCGGGCTGATCCTGCTGCTGTACTGGGTGTACGACCGCTTCGTCGGCGCCAGCAACATCAAGTTGGGATGATGAGACGATGAAGATCCCCGCCTACTACGGCTTCTGGCACCACCTCGGACACTGGCTGCTCAAGGCCAGCTCCTGGCTGGTGCTGCTGTTTCTGATCCTGCCGATCCTGGTGATCGTGCCGCTGTCGTTCAACGCAGAGCCGTTCTTCAGCTTCACCGAAGGCATGCTCACCCTCGACCCCGAGGCCTATTCGCTGCGCTGGTACCGGGAGGTATTCAACGATCCGAAGTGGATACTGGCGATCAAGAACAGCTTCTTCATCGGCATCCTCTCGACCATCCTCGCCACCATTCTGGGCACCTGCGCCGCCATAGGCCTGGCCCGCGATGAGATGCCGTTTCGCCGCTTCATCACCGCCCTGCTGCTATCGCCGATGATCGTGCCACTGATCATCACCGCCGCCGGCATGTTCTTCTTCTACTCCAACCTCGGCCTGGCCGGTGGCTACCTGGGCGTGATCCTGGCCCATGCCGCACTTGGTACGCCGTTCGTCATTATCACTGTCACCGCCACCCTCACCGGTTTCGACTACAGCCTGGCACGCGCCGCGCTGAATCTGGGCGCCACGCCGATCCGCGTGTTCTTCGACGTGATCATGCCGCTGATCCGCCCCGGCGTGATTTCAGGCGCACTGTTCGCCTTCATCACTTCCTTCGATGAGGTGGTGGTGATCCTGTTCATGGCCGGACCACAACAGCGCACCATTCCGCGGCAGATGTTCTCGGGCCTGCGCGAGCAGATCAACCCGAGCATCCTGGCCATCGCCACTCTGCTGATCCTGGTATCCATCGCGTTGCTGGTAACCATCGAACTGCTACGCCGCCGCGCCGAGCGGATGCGAGGGATCGAGATTCCGAACTGATACCCGCCCCGAAGGGCGAACATGACGCAGAACGCTTCCCCTGTTCGTCCGAAGCCCATCACCTTTATTATCGGCGGCCTGCCCTGCCTATCCACCAGCTTCGAGCACGACACGCCCTGACCATGGATGCAACCCGAGACGTACATGAGCAGCGCCTGGTGGAGCAGGAGCATGCTCTGCTGTTCGAACGCCCGCATGCGGGGTCGCGCAAACCCTACGAACGGGACAAGCCACCGCCCCATGTGCTGGAAGACCGGCGCATCCTGCGCGCCATTCGCTACATTGAAGCCCACTTGGACCGGCCGCTCTCGCTTGATCGTCTGGCGGCTCGCGCCAGCCTGAGCACCTTCCACTTTCAGCGCCATTTCCGCGAGGTAATGGGCGAAAGCCCAAGCGAATACATTCGTCGCACCCGCCTCGACCGCGCGGCGATTCACCTGTTGATCTACCCGGAGTCGGTGCTTTCCATCGCGCTGTCCGTTGGCTACTCCAGTCATGAGGCCTTCATCCGTGCCTTCCATCGCCAGTTCGCCCTGACGCCCACCCAGTACCGTCAGTTCGCGCGCCAGGCCAGCATCCCCGCCACAGCTGAGGAACATCGTCGGGCAAGCGAAGTACAGATCACTCACCTTCCCGATCTGGCGCTGCTGAGCATGCGTTTCTACGGCAGCTATGCACGAGTTGCGGAGCACTGGCGACACTTTGCCGAAGAACTGCAACGTATCGGCTATCCATTGGATAACGCCAGGGCCATCGGAGCCATCACCGACAACCCGGAGATCACCCCCAACGACCTGGTGCGCTACGACTGCGCTGTGGTCGATCTCGGACTCCCCATCGGTGACGCCCCACTGAGCCGAATGAGGCTGCCAGCCGGACGTTACGCCTGCCTTCAACACCGAGCACCCTACAACCAGGTATTCGCGGCCTATCGCACCCTCGCCGTGGCCTGGCCGGAAAGCTCCGGTGAGCGTTTTGTCCCCCAGGGCGGCTATGAACTCTATCGCCAGCCCCCCTGGTCAGGTGATGCCACGCAATGTCTGGATATCGCCATCGGCCTGGAGAGCTGAGGCAAACACCGCAAGTTCTATCAAGCTAAATCCAGGTCACACGACCTAGGCTTCCTCTTTGTCTTCGGCCTGATGCAGATCACTCAGGCCTGGGCAGCCGTCTCCCAGAAGGAAGCTGATCGCCATGCGTGTTGCCACGAGCCTGTTGTCCGTCGCCTTGCTGGCCGCCGGGAATATCCTCACCAACCCGGCTCTGGCAGCCGTAGCGCCGGATGCTGGTCAGACCCAACAAAGCCTCGACCAGAAGCCTCTGCAGTTACCCGAGCGGCAATCCATAGACATCAACCTGCCCGACTCACCCGGTGATCAGGAGCAAAGCGCTGGGCCGAGCCTGCAAGTCACAGGTTTCGTCCTCGAGGGCAACAGCGCCATCCCCAATGAGCAACTGCTGACGCTGCTCGATGACCTGAACAATCGCACCCTCACACTTGGCGATCTGCAGGGCGCCGCCAATCGCATCACCCGCTTCTACCGCGAACGCGGTTACCCACTGGCACGCGCCTATCTGCCCGCCCAGGAGATCCATGGCGGCATGGTTCGGATCGCCGTGCTCGAAGGCCGCTACGGCCAGGTGCAGATCAACGACAAGGCCGGCCTGGGTGGCAGCGCCCTCGCGCCCCTGGCGGCACTGCAAGCCGGCGATGCGGTGCAGGCCAGGCCGCTCGAACGCAGCCTGTTGCTGCTGCAGGACACGCCCGGCGTCGAGGTGAAGTCCACCCTGCGCCCCGGCACGAGCACCGGCAGCACCGACCTGCTGGTGAATATCGAGCGCGCACCGCTGCTGTCCGGCTCCATCGACGCCGACAACTACGGCAACCGCTTCACCGGTCAGTACCGCCTTGGCGGCACACTCAACATCAACAGTCCACTGGGACTGGGTGACCGTTTGACCCTGCGCGCCATGGGTTCGGACGAAGAACAGAATTACGGCCGCATCGCCTATCAGCTACCTGTCGGCCCCTGGTCGACTCAGCTCGGCGTGGCCTATTCGGACATGGACTATGAGCTGGCCAAGGACTTCGAAGACCTCGATGCCCATGGCAATGCACGCATCGCCAGCGTCTTCGCCCTGCAACCACTGATGCGATCGCGGGATTTCAACCTCTATGTGCAGGTCCAATTCGACGACAAGCGCCTGCAGGACGACATCGACCTGTTCGACCAGAAGAGCGAGAAACGCTCGCGCGTGGTCATCCTGACGCTCAACGGCAACAGCCGTGACACCCTGCTCGGCGGTGGCATCAACAGCTTCGCCCTGGCCTGGAGCCAGGGCAGCCTGAACCTCGACGATGCCACTGCGCAGCGTATCGACGACCTCACTGCCGGCACGGCCGGCCGCTTCCACAAGCTCAACCCCAGCCTGGTTCGCCTGCAGCGCCTGAGCGAGCGCTTCAGCCTCTACACCCAGCTGCAAGGCCAATGGGCCGACGGCAACCTCGACAGTTCGGAAAAGCTCTACCTGGGCGGCGCCTACGGTGTACACGCCTACCCGCAGGGCGAAGCCTCCGGCGACCAAGGCTGGCTGGCCAATCTCGAGCTGCGCTATGCGCTGACCGATGCCTGGCAGCTCAGCACCTTCGTCGACCATGGCCAGGTGCGCCTGAACAAGGACAGCTGGGCCTCCGGCGAGAACCATCGCAGCCTTTCCGGTGCCGGCCTGGGCGCACGCTGGGCGGCCCACGGCTGGCAGGTCAGCGCCGTGACCGCGTGGAAACTGGGCAACAGCGAGCCGCAGAGCGATGTCGACCGCAGCCCGCGCGTATGGGCACAGGTGGTGCGCTTCTTCTAACGCTGCAAACCCTTGATGGTTACACCGCAGGCCGAAACGCAGCACTCCGCAGCCAGACGATTGATAAGGGGACATCCATGAACCGCAGCTACGCTCTAATCTGGAACCACGCCCTGGGCGCCTGGGCCGTCGCCCATGAACACGCCCGCAAACGTGGCAAGGGCGCCGGTGCGATATTGGCGACAAGCCTCGTGCTGGCCGGCTCGACCTTCGCCGCCGACCTGCCCACTGGCGGTCAGGTGGTCTCCGGCAGCGGCAGCATCAGCCAGCCCAACGGCCAGCAGATGGTCATCGATCAAGCCAGCAACAAGCTGGCCATCGACTGGCAGAGCTTCGACATCGGCAGCGGTAACAAGGTGACCTTCAACCAGCCCGGAACCGACTCGATCGCCCTTAACCGGGTGCTCGGCGCCGACGGCTCGAAGATCATGGGCCAGCTCGATGCCAATGGCCGGGTGTTCATCATCAATCCCAACGGCGTGCTCTTCGGCGCCGGGGCGCAGGTCAACGTCGGCGGTCTGGTGGCTTCCACCCTGGATCTGTCAGTGAGCGATTTCGAAGCGGGCAACTACGCCTTCAAGGGCAACGGCAGCAACGCTTCGGTCATCAACAATGGGCGCATCAGCGCTGCCGATGGCGGCAGCGTCGCCCTGCTCGGCGGCACGGTCAGCAACAACGGCGTGATCGTCGCCAACCAGGGCACGGTGGCCCTGGCCGCTGGTAATTCGGTCACCCTCGACTTCGCCGGTGACGGCTTGCTCAGCGTACAGGTCGACGAGGCGGTGAAGGACGCGCTGGTGGAAAACCGTCAGTTGATCCAGGCCGACGGCGGCAACGTCATCCTCACCGCCAGCGCAGCCGATGCGCTGCTGCAGACGGTGGTCAACAACGAGGGCGTGATCCAGGCCCGCACCCTAGGCGAGAAGGAAGGCAGGATCGTCCTGCTCGGCGACTTCGACGGCGGCACAGTGCAGGTCGCCGGCACCCTGGATGCCAGCGCGGCGGATGGCGGCAATGGCGGTTTTATCGACACCAGCGGCGCCCATGTGCAGATCGCCGCGGGCACGACCGTCACTACCAAGGCCACGACCGGGCAAACCGGCACCTGGCTGATCGACCCGACCGACTTTACCGTCAGCGCCGGCAGTGCCAGCCAGACCCCCAGCGGCATCGGTGCCAGCACCCTCAGCGCCAACCTGCAGAACACCAGCATCACGCTACAGACCGTGGCGGGAGGCAGCGAAAACGGCGACATCAACGTCAATGCTGCCGTGAGCTGGAGCGCAGATACCACGCTGACGCTCGATGCCCACGGCCGCATAAACGTCAACAAGGACATCACCGCCAGCGGCGACAATGCAGCGCTGGTGCTGGCCTACGGCAACGGTTACAGCCTGAACCAGGGCGCCCGCGTCACCCTCTCAGGAGGCAATGCCGGACTGAGTCTCGGCGGCGTCGACTACACCCTGATTCGCGACCTCAGCGCCCTGCAAGGCATTTCGGGAAACGGTCACTACGCGCTCGCCATCGACCTCGATGCCGCTGCGACCAGTACCTGGAACGCAGGAGCCGGCTTCGCTCCCATCGATGGCTTCAACGGCACCTTTGCCGGCCTCGGGCACACGGTTGACGGTCTCTTCATCTATCGCCCCAATAACGGGGTTATCGGTATGTTCGGCCTCACGGCAGCCACCATCCGCGACCTGACCCTCTCCAATGTTTCCATCACTGGCATTGGCACGGTAGGAGGCCTAGTGGCAAGGCTGAGCGGTGGCACCATGACCAATACCCATGTCACCGGCCAGGTATCCTCGCTGGGTGATCAGGTCGGCGGCCTGGTGGGCCTGAACGATCAAGGCTTTGTTAGCCAGTCCTCCTCCACAGCGACGGTCAGCGGGGCGAGTGAGGTAGGCGGCTTGATCGGCCGTAATCGTGCGGCCTCGGTCACGGACGCCTATGCAACGGGAGCGGTAACCGGTACGGGTGATGCTATCGGCGGGCTGATCGGCAGCACCGTGCAGGGCACCACATTGACCAATACTTACGCCAGCGGCCGAGTGACCGGCACTGGCGGGCTGGTGGGGAACGTTGACGGCTCCGGCGCCACGGTCACCAACAGCTACTGGGACATGGACTCCACCGGCCAAGCAAGCAGTGCAGCCGGCACTGGTATCGACTCCACCAACGCCCGCACCCAAGCCACCTACGCCGGCTTCGACTTCACCAACACCTGGGTGATGTTCGAAGGCGATACACGACCCATGCTGCGCGGCGAGTACTCGACGACCCTGTTCACGCCCCACGCCCTGCAACTGATGGCGCTGGATCTGTCAGCCGACTATCGCCTGGGCACCGACCTGGATCTCGGTGCCGCGCTTGCAGCAGGCGGTAATGGCTACTACGGCGATGTCTGGGGAGTGGCTGGGTTCAAACCAGTGGGCAACTCCAGCACCCCCTTTACCGGCTCGCTGGATGGTCAAGGCCACCTGATTCGCGACCTCAGGATAAATCGCGCAAACGAAAGCGAAGTGGCATTGATCGGGCAGACAGCCGCCGGGGCGCAGATTCACGACCTGGGACTGGTCGGTGGCAGCGTTCATGGCGGATTCAATGCTGCCAGCCTGGTAGGCATCAACTACGGCGGCATACTGAGCGACCTTCATACCAACGTCACCGTCAGCTCCACTGCACGCGGTGCTGGTGGCTTGGTGGCACGCAACCGGGACAACGGCATCATTCGCAACAGCTATGCCACTGGCGATGTAAGCGGCGCGGAGAACGTCGTAGGTGGGCTGACCGGAGAAAACTGGGGCCTGGTAGAAAATTCCTACGCCACGGGAAACATCAGCGGTGTCGTAATGACCGGCGGCCTGGTGGGTGCCAACACCGGCACCATCCGCAATGCCTATGCCACCGGTCAGGTACAAGGCACAGAGTATGTAGGTGGTTTGGCCGGTTATAACGGCAGCCTGATCGAATACACCTACGCCACTGGCAGCGTGACCGGGGTGACGTCCGTAGGGGGGTTGGTAGGCAATATAGCAACCGGACGCGTAGCGGACTCGTTCTGGAACACCGACACCTTCACCGGTCCCGGCGCGGGCAGCATTGGTGGTGTTGCGACTGTGGAAAATCTACTCGGCCTGGACAGCACAGCGTTACGCGACGCCTCCAACTATGCCACCTGGAACCTGGCCACCAACGGCGGCAGTAATGCAGTCTGGAGGATCTATGAGGGGCATACTGCGCCACTGCTGCGCAGCTTCATGCAGAGCGTGACCGTCACGGCGACGGACATTGGCAATAAAACCTACGATGGCCAGAACAGCGGCACCAGCGGATACACAACGGACCTTGGCGATACCCTGAATGATGATCTACTGCTTGGTAGCCTGACCTACTCCAGCGCCTCGCAGAACGCCGGCAGCTACAGCACCACCGATGGTGGTCTCAGCCTGGACGGGCTGTATTCGGGTCAGCAGGGCTACGACGTCAGCTACGCCGATACAACCCTGACCATCGACAAGGCCGCGCTCACCGTCACCGCCAACGATGCCAGCAAGACTTACGATGGCCTCGCCTTCACTGGCGGAAACGGCGTCAGCTACAGCGGCTTCGTCAATGGCGAGGATGTCGGCGTGCTTGGCGGCACGCTGCTCTACGGTGGTAGTGCACAGGGTGCGGTCAACGCTGGCAACTATGACCTCAGCGTCAGCGGCCTGAGCGCCGACAACTACGCCATCAGCTACACCACAGGTGGCCTGAATGTCGGTAAGGCCCAAGCTACCATCACCGCCAATAGCGGTCAGGTGACCTACAACGGCCAACAGCAGAGCATTACCGGCTTCACCGCCAGCGGTTTGGTCAACGGTGAAACGGCAACCGTGCTCAGCGGTATCAGCACCACCGGCGGCGCTGGCATCAATGCCGGCAGCTACACCCATAGCGCCACTGGCACGGACGTTAACTACAACCTGACATTCGTCGATGGCACCCTGACCATCGACAAGGCCGCGCTCAGCGTCACCGCCAACGACGCCAGCAAGACTTACGATGGCCTCGCCTTCACTGGCGGCAACGGCGTCAGCTACAGCGGCTTCGTCAATGGCGAGGATGTCGGCGTGCTTGGCGGCACGCTGCTCTACGGTGGTAGTGCACAGGGTGCGGTCAACGCCGGCAACTATGGCCTGGGCGTCAGTGGCCTGAGCGCCGACAACTACGCCATCAGCTACACCACAGGTAGCCTGAATGTCGGTAAGGCCCAAGCTACCATCACCGCCAATAGCGGTCAGGTGACCTACAACGGCCAACAGCAGAGCATTACCGGCTTCACCGCCAGCGGTTTGGTCAACGGTGAAACAGCAACCGTGCTCAGCGGTATCAGCACCACCGGCGGCGCTGGCATCAATGCCGGCAGCTACACCCATAGCGCCACTGGCACGGACGTTAACTACAACCTGATATTCGTCGATGGCACACTGACCATCGACAAGGCCGCGCTCAGCGTCACCGCCAACGACGCCAGCAAGACTTACGATGGCCTCGCCTTCACTGGCGGCAACGGCGTCAGCTACAGCGGCTTCGTCAATGGCGAGGATGTCGGCGTGCTTGGCGGCACGCTGGTCTACGGTGGTAGCGCACAGGGTGCGGTCAACAACGGCAGTTACGCTATCAGCACCAATGGACTGACCTCCGGCAACTACGCCATTACCTTCATAGACGGCAGCCTGACCATCAGCGGCCAATCCCAGGGCCAGCCGAGCAACCCGGCGGCAGAAATACCTCAGGCCTACACCGATATTCTCGCTGCCATTCAACGCGACGCTGATAGCGAGGCGAGTACTCCCTCACTCAACCCGGACGAACTGTATCGAATCGCCGATAGCGGCATCCGGCTACCAGAAGGCCTTGACGGAGCGTCGCGAGGCAATTGATCGCTGCATCATCCCACCACCCCGAATCTGACGGATCACCAAGAATGGTGACCGTCAGCAACCTTTCCCCTGGCGCCTGCTGCGGCGTAGAATCGACGTATTTCCCGCCCGGCATCCTCCGGCGGGCCTGTGAGCCCTGGCCGCACGAACGGCGATCCCGTTTCGTCATGCAGCCCACACTACGCGGCGACCTGCCGCCCACCGACGCTCACCGCCTATACAACCGCATTAGCCGCAGGAATCCGTCATGCCCGATTACCGCTCGAAAACCTCCACCCACGGCCGCAACATGGCCGGCGCCCGCGCCCTGTGGCGCGCCACCGGGATGAAGGACGAAGACTTCAAGAAACCGATCATCGCCATCGCCAACTCCTTCACCCAGTTCGTGCCCGGCCACGTGCACCTGAAGGATCTCGGCCAACTGGTCGCCCGCGAGATCGAGAAGCACGGCGGCGTGGCCAAGGAATTCAATACCATCGCCGTCGATGACGGCATCGCCATGGGCCACGACGGCATGCTCTATTCGCTGCCGAGCCGCGAGATCATCGCCGACTCCGTGGAATACATGGTCAACGCCCACTGCGCCGATGCCATCGTCTGCATCAGCAACTGCGACAAGATCACCCCCGGCATGCTGATGGCCGCCCTGCGCCTGAACATCCCGGTGGTGTTCGTCTCCGGCGGCCCGATGGAAGCCGGCAAGACCAAGCTGGCCAGCCACGGCCTGGATCTGGTCGATGCCATGGTCATCGCCGCCGACTCGACCGCCTCCGACGAGAAAGTCGCCGAGTACGAGCGCAGCGCCTGCCCGACCTGCGGCAGCTGCTCCGGCATGTTCACCGCCAACTCGATGAACTGCCTGGCCGAGGCCCTCGGCCTGGCCCTGCCGGGCAATGGCTCCACACTGGCCACCCACAGCGACCGCGAGCAGCTGTTCCTACGCGCCGGGCGCCTGGCGGTGGAGCTGTGCCAGCGCTACTACGGCGAGAACGACGACTCCGTGCTGCCGCGCAATATCGCCAACTTCAAGGCCTTCGAGAACGCCATGATGCTGGACATCGCCATGGGCGGCTCGACCAACACCATCCTCCACCTGCTGGCCGCGGCCCAGGAAGCCGAGATTGATTTCGACCTGCGCGATATCGACCGCCTGTCACGCATCGTGCCGCAGCTGTGCAAGGTGGCGCCGAACATCCAGAAGTACCACATGGAAGACGTGCACCGCGCCGGCGGCGTCTTCAGCATCCTCGGCGAGCTGGCTCGCGGCGGCCTGCTGCACACCGACGTGGCCACCGTGCACAGCCCGAGCATGGCCGACGCCATCGCCCAGTGGGACATCACCCAGACCCGCGACGAGGCCGTGCACCACTTCTTCAAGGCCGGCCCGGCCGGTATCCCGACCCAGACCGCATTCAGCCAGAGCACCCGCTGGGAAACCCTCGACGACGACCGTGCCGAAGGCTGCATTCGCAGCGTCGAGCACGCGTACTCCCAGGAAGGCGGACTTGCGGTGCTGTACGGCAACATCGCCCTCGATGGCTGCGTGGTGAAGACCGCGGGTGTGGACGAATCGATCCATGTCTTCGAGGGCAACGCCAAGGTCTTCGAGAGCCAGGACAGCGCGGTCAAGGGCATCCTCAATGACGAAGTGAAGGAAGGTGACATCGTCATCATCCGTTACGAAGGTCCGAAAGGTGGCCCTGGCATGCAGGAGATGCTCTATCCGACCAGCTACCTGAAGTCCAAGGGTCTGGGCAAGGCCTGCGCCCTGCTCACCGACGGCCGCTTCTCCGGTGGCACCAGCGGCCTGTCCATCGGCCACGCCTCGCCGGAAGCGGCAGCAGGTGGCGCCATCGGCCTGGTCAACGACGGCGACAAGATCCTCATCGACATCCCCAATCGCAGCATCAACCTGCTGGTCAGCGATGAAGAACTGGCCGCCCGCCGTGCCGAACAGGACAAGAAAGGCTGGAAGCCGGCCGCACCACGCGCGCGCAAGGTAACCACCGCACTCAAGGCCTACGCCCTGCTCGCCACCAGCGCCGACAAGGGTGCGGTGCGCAACAAGGCCATGCTGGACGGCTGATACCCGCCCCCTGCCTAAACTAAGCCCGGCCATGTGCCGGGCTTGGTCGTTTTATCGATAGCCACTACCATTTGCCCTCCGTCAGGTTGCCAGAGCCCCGTTCTTATGCCCAAGTCACCCGTCGCGTTTGAAGCCTTGCCGTATCACTTGCAATCGGTGCTATTCAACCTGGCGCCCTGTGTCATGGGGCAGAACAAAACCGCATTGCTCAAACACCTGCGCGCGCTCAACGTGCGCCTCTCCAGCTCACGGCAGCTTGATCACACCTGCTTCAGCGAGGTGGCCAAGGAACTCATCGCAACCGGCTGGCTAACCCAGGGGCAAAGCGACAGGCACACCTTGTTTGGCATCACGCCGAATCTACGCAACGAAGTACTGCTGCGTCTGTTCAAGTCAGAGGATCGCGTCGCATTGCTCAAGGCACATGTGCAACAGCTAACCCCGCTCGACACCTGGTCATCACCGTCCAGCAAACGGCTCATGGAGGAAGTCTGGCTGGCGATCATCGCTGACGATGCCGATTACCTGGCACAGGCGCTGGAGCAACTGGACGATGTGGTCCCCATCCATGAATCGCTGGAATGGCACCCGATCCGGCAGATGCTCAACGACGAAGCCGGGCAGACCCTCTTGGCCAGACTGTCCCTGCCGGTTCGCCAGCTACTGCTCGACGACCACCTGCAACTGGCCGCGATAGCCTGCTCACCGGCCGAGCAGAGCTATCGAATGGCCCTGCAGAGCCTGCAACAGCACAACGATATGGAGCTTGGCTTGCAGGTACTGCTGCACGCCCTGTGGCGCGGCGATCAGGCAACCCTCGAGCAGATGGCCCTTGAGACGCGCAGCCTGATGCATGTGATCATCAGCCTGTTCGCCAAGGGCGCCTTACGCGACATGCTGGCCGTGCTACGTGAGTGGATGGCCGATCTGCGCAAGCAGACCAAAAAGCGCAAGATCGACCTCCCGCCGACACTCAACGCGCTGTACTGCCTGGCGCTGATTCAGGAAAACGATCCCAAGCAGTTACCGACGCTCAAACAAGCCCTACAACTGGGCAGCAAACAGGGGTATGGCATCGCCTATCAGCTGCTGCTGAGTTTTCTCGACCTGCGCCAAGGCAGTCGACCGCCGCAGTTGCACAAACTGCCGCCACTGGCTCCGGGCCTGGATGGGTTGCTGCTCGGCCTGGCGCTGTACTGGCTGGATGAGCCGCTGGCCAGGCAAAAGGCTTGGCGTAACGCCTTGCAGGAACAGGCGCAGCAGCTATGTGAAAATGGCTATCGTTGGCTCGCCGATGAATACGAAGCGCTGATCAGCCGCCAATTCGGCGGCAGCGCGCCACTGCCTGATGGTGCGCTGCCCCTGGTAGACCTGTATCAGCGTCAGGAAAGCTGGCAACTGGCACTCAACGCACTGAGCCTGATCCGCTCACCGGCCAACCCGGTCAAGAGCGCCGAGCAACAAACGCGCCTGGCCTGGCTGCTCCACATGGACCGCTACAGCGGTCTGATGCTCGAGCCCCGCGAGCAAAAACGCAACGCCAAGGGGCAATGGAGCAAGGGCCGCCCGGTTGCCCTCAAGCGTCTGCTCGAGGACGGCGGCAGCCTGGACTTTCTCTGCGATCAGGATCGTGAGGCCAGCCGCCTGATCCAGGTCGAGAACAGCTATTACGGTGGTCGCCAGTACAGCCTGCCGGCTTCCCTTGCACTGCAGCGCCTGGTGGGCCATCCCCATCTGTTCTGGCAGGATGCGCCAGAGGTAAGGGTCGACGTCAGCCTGGGCGAGCCCGGCCTGCAGCTCAAGGAAAGCAAAGGCCAGATCAGCCTGCGGCTTCAGCCTGAGGGCATCGGCCACGGCGAGTTGCTGCTGGTGAAGGAAACCCCCACGCGACTGAAGATCTACCCAGTCAGCAAGGAGCTGCGGCAGATCGCCGAGATCATCGGTGACGGCCTCAACGTGCCGCTGTCAGCCAAGGCGCAACTGGTCGAAGCCATTGGCAGTATCGCCCCGTTGCTGCCCATCCACTCGGATATCCCGGAGCTGACCGCGCACGTCGAAGAGATAAGCGCCGATACCCGCCTCTACGCTCATCTACTGCCGTTGGCCGAGGGGCTGCGCTTGCAATTGCTGGTGCGGCCTCTGGCTGAAGGTGGCTGGTTCCGGCCAGGGCATGGCAGCGAGCGCCTGCTGGGTGAGCGCGACGGTAAAACCGTGCAAGTGGCGCGTAATCTCAAGCACGAACGCCAAGCCCTGCAACAGATCCTCGACGCCTGCCCAGCCCTGGCCAATGCCGACAGCGACGGTCAGGAGTGGCAACTGGAAAACCCGCAGGACGCCCTGCAGGTGCTCAGCGAGCTGCAGGCCATCGACGGCCAGCTACTCGAATGCGTATGGCCGGAAGGCGAGCGCATGCGTATCAAGGGCCGCAGCGAGATCCAGCAACTCAAGCTCGGCCTCAAGCAGCAAGGCGACTGGTTCCAGCTTCAAGGCGAGCTGACCCTGGATGACGGCCGAGTGCTGCAGCTACGCCAATTGCTGGAGCTGCTCAAGGCCAGCCCTGGCCGCTTCATCACACTGGGCAGCAATGACTGGCTGGCCATCGGCAACAGCCTGCGCAAGCGCCTGGACGAACTGAGCCACCTGGCCGAACGGATCAACGACGATGGCCTGCGCCTGAGCCCGCTGACCACCCCGCTGCTCGCCGAACTGGCCGAAGAAGCCGGCGAATTTAAGGCCGGTCAGGACTGGCAGACCCACCTACAACGCCTGCAGTCCCTGCGGGATTATCAGCCAGCGGTGCCAAGCACCTTGCAGGCCGAACTGCGTGATTACCAGCAAGAAGGCTTTGCCTGGCTGGCACGCCTGGCACAGTGGGGCGTGGGCGCCTGCCTGGCCGACGACATGGGCTTGGGTAAAACCGTACAAACCCTGGCCCTGCTGCTGTTGCGCGCCGCACAAGGCCCACAGTTGGTCGTGGCACCGACCTCGGTGACGCTCAACTGGCAGGCCGAAAGCAATCGCTTCGCCCCTACCCTCAACATCCGCGACTACCAACACACGCGCACCCTGGACAGTCTAGGCCCACGGGATCTGGTCATCGTCAGCTACGGCCTGCTGCAACAGGATGCCGACGCATTCAGCAAACAGCCCTGGATCAGCGTGGTGCTGGATGAGGCGCAGGCGATCAAGAACGCCCAGACCAAACGTTCGCAGGCCGCCATGGCCCTGCAGGCCGACTTCCGCCTGATCGCCACCGGCACCCCACTGGAAAACCACCTGGGCGAATTGTGGAACCTGTTCCGCTTCATCAACCCCAGCTTGCTCGGCAGCCAGGACAGCTTTGGCCAACGCTTCGCCACCCCCATCGAACAGGGCGATGCCTCGGCGCGGCGCGCCCTGAAGAACCTGATCCAACCCTTCATCCTGCGACGCCTGAAAAGCCAGGTGCTCGATGAGCTGCCCGCGCGCACCGAAATCACCTACAAGGTGCCGCTGTCCGAGGCCGAAGCCCATCAGTACGAAGCCCTGCGCCAGCAGGCCGTAGACAACCTCAGCGCACCCGACGAAGAGCGCAGCCCGCTTCAGGTGCTGACCGAGATCACCCGCCTGCGCCGCTTCTGCTGCCATCCCTCACTGGTGATTCCGGGTAGCCCCCTGAGCAGCAGCAAACTCCAGGCCTTCGCGGAAATCGTCGAAGAGCTGCTGGACAACCGTCACAAGGCGCTGGTCTTCAGCCAATTCGTCGACCACCTGAACATCGTTCGCGCCTGGCTGGATAAGCGCGGCATCCACTATCAGTACCTCGACGGCGCCACCCCAGCCAAGGAGCGCCAGAAGCGGGTCAACGCCTTCCAGGCCGGCGAAGGCGAGATATTCCTGATCAGCCTCAAGGCCGGTGGCAGCGGCCTCAACCTGACCGCCGCCGACTACGTCATCCACCTCGACCCCTGGTGGAACCCGGCAGTGGAAGACCAGGCCAGCGACCGCGCTCACCGCATGGGCCAACAACGCCCGGTGACCATCTACCGACTGGTTACGGAAAACACCATCGAGGAACAAATCGTCAGCCTGCACGCCCGCAAACGCGACCTGGCCAGCAGCCTGCTCGAAGGCGGCGAGATGAGCGGCAAGCTCGATGCCGATGCCTTGCTGGCACTGCTCAAGGGGCAGTGATGCGCATCGGCCTGATCGCCGACACCCACAACCTGCTGCGCCCCGAAGCGCTAGCAGCGTTGCAAGGCGTCGATCACCTGATCCATGCCGGCGATATCGGCGGGCCGCACATTCTGGCCGATCTGGAACGCATCGCACCGCTGTCGGTGGTGCGCGGCAACAATGATCAGGACAGCTGGGCCGACGCCATCCCCGAGCGCCTGACGCTGACGCTTGGCGGCGTCACACTGCATGTACTGCACGATCTCAAGCAACTGGATATCGACCCGGCTGAGCAAGGCATCGACGTGGTGATCACCGGCCACTCACACAAGCCGCTGCACGAGGAACGTAACGGCGTGCTCTACCTCAACCCTGGCAGCGCCGGGCCGCGACGTTTCAAGCTACCCATCAGCGTGGGCATTCTGCATATCGAGGATGGCCGGGCACGGGCCAAGCTGATCACGCTGCAGGTCTGATGCGGGAGCTGGAATTGAATTGGTGGGCTGAAGCGGATCGCCGCCCGGCCCACCCTGCTCGATCGGGCATGGCTGTAGGGTGGGCTTCAGCCCACCAATCAAGACACCACGCTAGCAAGGCAGATGAAAGAGTCTCATCCACCCTGCTGTGACATTCGACCTTGAAAAACGCCATGGACGAAGCCATATAGGTAGACACGACCATTCCGTGCCCCCTTTTCCCGCCTGATGGAGAACCCCATGACCCTCGACGAGCTCAACGCCATCCCCGGCGTGACCGCCAAACCCGACGCAGCCACCGCCGACTTCGTCTACAACCACACCATGATCCGTGTGAAGAATCTGCAGAAGTCGCTGGATTTCTACACCCGCGTGCTGGGCTTCACCCTGCTGGAGAAGAAGGACTTCCCCGACGCCGAGTTCAGCCTGTACTTCCTCGCGCTGATCAATGACAAGTCGCAGATCCCGACCGACCCGGCAGCTCGCCATCAGTGGCGCAAGTCCATCCCCGGCATACTGGAGCTGACCTACAACTACGGCACCGAGAAGGACCCGGAATTCTCCTACCACAGCGGCAACAGCGACCCGCGCGGCTTCGGCCACCTGTGCGTATCGGTGCCGGATATCAAGGCGGCCTGCCAGCGTTTCGAAGACCTCGGCGTGGACTTCCAGAAACGCCTGACCGACGGCCGCATGCGCGACATCGCCTTCATCAAGGATCCGGACGGTTACTGGGTGGAGATCATCCAATTCACCGAAGTGATCTGATTCTCGCCTCCGCGAAAAACGAAACAACGAGGGGCTGCCTCCAGCGAGGCAGCCCCTCGTTCGTTGCGGGGTTCAGCTGACGCCGACGTAGCGGTCCGCCCGGTGATTGATCGCCAGCACCAGGTTGAGCATCACCGCCCCCAGTACCGAGAGCAACACCTTGTCTGGCGACACCACGAAGATCGCCGCCAGCACGATGCTCGCGTCGATGGCCATCTGCACCGCGCCCGCGCGCAGACCGAAGCGCTCCTGCATGTACAGCGCGAGGATGTTCACCCCGCCCAGGCTGGCGCGGTGGCGGAACAGCATGAGCAACCCCAGGCCCATGGCAGCGCCACCGAACAGTGCGGCATAGAGGGCACTGAGGTGGGCGAAGGCGACCCAGTGCGGCGTCAGCTCGGCCAGCAGCGAAACCAGCATCACCGCACAGCCCGTGCGCAAGGTGAAGGCCCAGCCCATGCGCCAGATACCGAGCAGATAAAACGGCAGATTGACCAGGCAGAACACCAGGCCGAACGACCAACCAGCCTGATAGTTGGCCAGAAAGGCGATGCCGGCGGTGCCACCGGTGAGCAGGCCGGCATGTGTGTAGAAGGCGATGCCCAACGCCACCAGAGCGGTGCCAAACAGCAGGGCCAGCGCATCTTCCCAGAGTGGATGGCGCACGAAGAGTGCAGCGACGACGCTCGGGCGCTCGTCGTCGGGCGATTGCTCAGACATGTAAAAAAACCTGCATCAGGATGCACGAAAGAAAGTTACGGCAGAGGCAAGGCAATGGCCATCACGCCGCACAGGGGAATCTGGCGGCAGAGATGGCCGGAAAGCTAGGCAGGATTATGCGCCGCGGTGCTCCCACACTTCGAAGGCGTAGGACGGTGTCTCGGCCGAAGCCGGGTGCTCGACGCTGGAGGTCATGCGCCAGGTGACTTCGTCGACCTCGGGGAAGAAGGCATCGCCTTCGGGGTCGAGGCCGACACGCGTCAGGTACAGGCGATCAGCCTGGGCCAGGCCCAGCTCATAGAGCTGCGCGCCGCCGATCAGCATCAGTTCCTCGGCATCCTCTTCGCGCGCCCAGGCGTCGGCTCGTTCGATGGCCTCTTCCAGCGTCGCGAATACCTCGGCACCTTCCAGGGTCAGGCCCGCCTGGCGACTGACCACGATGTTGAGCCTGCCGGGCAATGGCCGACCGAGCGAATCCCAGGTCTTGCGCCCCATGATGATCGGCTTGCCGAGCGTCAGCGCCTTGAAATGCTTGAGGTCCGCCGGCAGGTGCCAGGGCAGCTGGTTGTCGCGACCGATCACACGGTTGTGCGCGAGCGCGGCGATCAGGGAAAGGGGTAGAGTCGTTTTCATGGCCGCGAGCATAGCAGAGCACCCAGCGGCCTCGCAGCCCACCTGTGGCCGAAGCAACGCTGTCGTCGTATCGTCACCTTCGCCGTTGCAGGCTAGCGGCTACATCCACGAGCAAGGAGCTAGCGTCATGTCTAAATCACTGTCTGCCTGGATATTGGGCGTCACACTGCTGCCACTGTCGGTCTTCGCCAGCCCTACTCAGGATAACGTCCAGGCCGCCATCGACTGGGCCCAGCAGCAACCCAGCGCCAAGCAACCCCAGACCTGGGACACCAAGGCTCCACTGGTGATCGCCCACCGGGGCGCCAGCGGTTACGCGCCCGAGCACACCCTGGCCGCCTACGCGCTGGCAGCCTTTCAAGGCGCCGACTACATCGAGCCTGACCTGGTAATGACCCGCGACGGCCAACTGGTCGCCCGCCATGACAACGAACTGGGGCTGACCACCGACGTGGCGCAGCGCCCCGAGTTCGCCGAACGCAAGCGTACCCAGACGGTCGATGGCGTCAGCCTGGAAGGCTGGTTCAGCGAGGACTTCACCCTGGCCGAGCTGAAAACCCTGCGCGCCATCGAACGCATCCCGCAGCAGCGGCCGGGCAATACCCGCTTCGATGGCCAGTTCGAGATACCCACGCTGCAGGAGATCATCGATCTGGTGAAACGGCTGGAAGCCCTCCAGCAACGGAACATAGGACTGTACCCGGAAACCAAGCACCCCACCCACTTCCAGCAACTCGACCTGGCCATGGAGAAACCGCTGCTGGCGGTGCTCGAACGCAACGGCTATGACAGCGCCGACGCGCCCGTTTTCATCCAGTCCTTCGAAGTGGATAACCTCAAGACGCTGAGCAAACTGACCCCAATCCGCCTGGTGCAGCTGCTCTGGATAGAGGGCCAACCCTACGATCAGCAGGTACTGGGCAGTGACCTTGGCTATCAACAGATGATCACGCCAGAAGGCCTGAAAAACATCGCGAGTTACGCCGCCGGCATCGGCCCGGAGAAAGGCATGATCATCCCGCGTGATGCCGCCGGTAACCTGACCGCGCCGACCAGCCTGGTACGTGACGCCCATGCTGCCGGGCTCAAGGTGCACCCCTATACCTTCCGCGCCGAGAACGCCTTCCTGCCCACCAGCCTGCGCAGTGGCGACTTACCAAGTAATCGCGGCGACATCGACGCCGAGCTGCGTGCCTTCCTCGCCACCGGCATCGACGGCCTGTTCATCGACCAACCGGACATCGCCGTGCGGTTGCGCCAGCAGCGCTGATTAGCACCAAGGCGGATCAGGGGTTATCCTCAACCCCTGATCCGAATGACGAGACGCCGCGTGACAGACGCCTCCTCCCCCACGCCTTTCCAACGCCTCTGGCTCAGCGAGACCATTCGCCTGCGCGAGGAACATGCCGGCCCACTCGAGGACGCCGAAGCCAATCGCCTGGTCCGTGCCGAGCAGGTTGACCTGGCCGAGCGCATCCAGCACCGCGCCCTGCTGCTCGCCCGTCGTGATGGTCAGTGGCAGGCGCTGCTGCACTGGCTGCAGGGCGCACGCCTGGCCGGTCTGCTGCTGGCGCTGTTGGCCCTGCTCAGCGGCTTCGGTCTGGCTCTGGCCGCGTTGGGTGACGGGCGCCAACCCGTCAATGTGTTCTGGGCGCTGGGCAGCCTGCTTGGGCTCAACCTGCTGATGCTGCTTGGCTGGCTGCTGGGTCTGCTGCTGACCCGCGACCACCCTGGCGCGCTCGGTCGCCTGTGGCTGTGGCTTAGCGAGAAGCTGGCACGCGACGCCAGCGCCGCGCAGTTGGCCCCGGCCCTGCTGCTGATGCTGCAACGCCAACGCCTGACCCGCTGGGGGCTCGGCCTGATGGTCAACGGCCTGTGGACGCTGGCCATGCTCGCGGCATTGGCCACCTTGCTGCTGCTGCTCGCCACGCGCCGCTACGGCTTCGTCTGGGAAACCACCATCCTTGGTGGCGACACCTTCATCGCCCTGACCCAAACCATAGGCGCCCTGCCCGCGCTGCTCGGCTTCAGCCTGCCGGACATCGACGTCATTCGTGCCAGCGGCGATGCCGCCATCGCCAGTGAAGCGGCCCGGCAGAGCTGGGCCGGCTGGCTGGTCGGCGTGGTGTTGGTCTACGGCCTGCTGCCGCGCCTGCTGCTGGCGCTGCTGTGCCTGTGGCGCTGGCAATCCGGCAAAGGCGCGCTGCGCCTGGATCTCGACCTGCCGGGCTACAGCCTGCTGCGCCAGCGCCTGCAACCGGACAGCGAACGCCTCGGCGTCTGCGACCTGGCGCCAGCAGCTCTGCATCAGCCGCAAGGCGGCGCCAGTGCCCAAGCCGGCAGCGGCGCGCTGCTGCTCGGCATCGAACTGGACGAGCGCCGCCCCTGGCCGCCCGCGCCGCTACCCAAGGGCGTGGCCGATGCCGGGGTGATCGACAGCCGCGAACAGCGCCGCCAGTTGCTCGAACAACTGACCCGCTTCCCACCCGAACGTCTGGCCATTGCTTGCGACCCGCGACGCTCACCGGATCGCGGCACCCTGGCGCTGCTCGGTGAACTGGCGCGCTGCGCCTCTGCCACGCGTATCTGGCTGCTACCGCCGAGGCCCGGTGAGAGCCTGGACAGCGCGCGCCTGACGGACTGGCACCAGGCCCTCGACACCCTAGGGCTAACCCACGGTGATACGGCGCCGCTGAACTGGCTGGAGAGCGGACATGACTAGAGAGCCGCAGGCACACGGGCTTCATGTAGGAGCGAGCTCTGCTCGCGAAGCTTTTGCCGTTTGCCATGGTTCGCGAGCAGAGCTCGCTCCTAACTCAATGCACGCTCTGCTTCCGGGCTACCCGGCCGAGACCACGCCATGAGCCCACCACTGAAACTGGCCCTGGTCGGCCACACCAATGTCGGCAAGACCTCGCTGCTGCGCACCCTGACCCGCGACGTGGAGTTCGGCGAAGTCTCACCGCGCGCCAGCACCACCCGCCATGTCGAGGGTGCGCGCCTGTCGGTGGACGGCCAGGCGTTGCTGGAGCTGTACGACACCCCCGGCCTGGAAGACGCCATCACCCTGCTCGACTACCTGGAACGCCTCGACCGCCCCGGCGAGCGCCTGGACGGCCCGGCACGCCTGGCCCGCTTTCTCGAAAGCAGCGAAGCGCGCCAGCGTTACGAGCAGGAAGCCAAGGTGCTGCGCCAGCTCATGGCCTCCGACGCCGGCCTGTATGTAATTGATGTGCGTGAGCCGGTGCTGGCCAAGTACCGCGACGAACTGGCGGTGCTGACCATGTGCGGCCGGCCGCTGCTGCCGGTGCTCAATTTCGTCGCCAGCGCCAGCCATCGCGAAGGTGAATGGCGCGAAGCCCTGGCTCGCCTCGGCCTGCATGCCCTGGTGGCCTTCGACAGCGTGGCGCCACCGGAAGATGGCGAACGACGCCTGTACGAAAGCCTGGCCCTGCTGCTGGAGCGTTCGCGTTCCCAGTTGCAACGCCTGATCGAGGATCACGAAGCGCAGCGCCAGGCCCGTCGTCAGGCAGGCAACCGACTGATCGCCGAACTGCTGATCGACTGCGCCGCCTGCCGCCGCAGCGTCGCCGCCCAGCCGGCGCTGGAACAGGGCGCCATTTCTGAGCTGCGCGATGCGATTCGCCAACGCGAGCAGCGCTGCGTCGAGGCTCTATTGCGCCTGTATGCCTTCCGCAGCAGCGATGCCAAGGCGGCCGACCTGCCGCTGCTCCACGGCCGCTGGGGCGACGACCTGTTCAACCCGGAAACGCTGAAGCAGCTCGGCATCAAGGTCGGTAGCGGCATGGCGGCCGGCGCCGCCACGGGCGTCGGCGTCGACCTGCTGGTCGGCGGCATCACCCTGGGCGCTGCCGCAGCGCTGGGCGCGGTGATCGGCGGCAGTGCGCAGACCCTGCGCAACTACGGGGAACGACTGAAGGGAAAACTCAAGGGCCAGCGCGAGCTGACCGTCGACGACGCCGTGCTGCGCCTGCTCGCCCTGCGTCAGCAGCAACTGCTGGCTGCACTGAACGTACGTGGACACGCCGCGATGGACGCCATCACCCTCAACGCACCTCAGGAAACCCTGTGGCGCCAGGGCAAGCTACCGGCGCCACTTAACGTGGCACGGGCGCATCCCGAATGGTCATCACTCAACCCCGGCGCGCGCCTGGAAGAGGCCGAGCGCGCCGAACAGGTAGAGCGTTTGTGCAGTGAAATCGCCATGCAATTGGTGGGCTGAAGCCCACCCTACAGGAGCGTATCGAAACCTCGCGTAGGGTGGGCTTTAGCCCACCACCTCACCGCCCACACCTCCCCGCTACTCCCCAAACTCCCCATCGTCACCGCCCCGCCCACCCCAATCTGCCGGCAGGAGCCCACGCGCGACATATCGATGGAAGCTCGAATATGGCCAGTCACCAACCTGACTCACCAGGTCATGCTTCACCGGGTTGAAATGGATGTAGTCGACATGCCTCGCGAGATCCTCCTCATCACGGATACGGTGCTCCCAGAAGCGCCTTTGCCAGATTCCCTTCTCACGCTTTCTGGATTTGCTGGCGCTGACGTTGGGCCTGGCGGGTAGCGCGCGGGAAAACTGGCTTTTGATCGATGCCCAACGCAGGGAATAGTCCTGATCATCCTCAGGCAGCTCCCATATGGCATGCAGATGATCGGGCAAGACGCAGATGGCGATGGTCTTGAACGGCATGCGCTTGTTGGCCTCGACGTAGACCTGGCGCAGCAGCGCGATTTCTTCCACCAGTGTGCGGGAACGACGATCAGCGAGAGTGACCGTGAAGAAATAGGTAGCACCGGCAATCCATTCGCGGCGGTAGTTGGGCATGGGCAATCCTTTGTCCATTGGGAATGATGCGGAGCGGTGTTTGCGGTGGGCTGAAGCCCACCCTACATCCTAGTAGAACTTACAGACCGTAGGGTGGGCTTTAGCCCACCAGAGCCCACGCATTTCCATCTCAGACGGCCACCGGCGCCTTGATATGCGGATGCGCCTCGTAGCCGACCAGCTCGAAGTCCTCGAATTTGAAGGCCAGCAGATCCTTCACCTCGGGGTTGAGCTTCATGGTCGGCAGCGGCAGCGGTTGGCGGGTCAGTTGCAGGTCGGTCTGCTCGATATGGTTGGCGTACAGGTGGCAGTCACCGCCGGTCCAGATGAACTCACCCGGCTGCAGATCGCACACCTGCGCCACCATCAGCGTCAGCAGCGCGTAGCTGGCGATGTTGAAGGGCACGCCAATTGGGCTTACCACCCCACCCAGCTGCACAATATGTGAAGATCGAATGCCTTCACGGGAAGAATCTATGTGTGCATTATGAAACATGCACATAGCAGAGGCAAGCTCTTTATTCAACAATTTGCCAACAAACCCGCTCATCCGCCTCTCGCCCCTCGAAACATCGCTCATGGCATAGCCGGTCAGAGATATCGGTGAATTTTTACAGTCCCATAACACCTTGGAACCCCACGCCACGCCCCCAGCGAGATCGAGGCAGTGACGCCAGCAGCTAGCCAGAAAGCTCACCAACCAGCCGCAGGGTCAGTCTTATCGCGCACCCACAATCGTGCCTCCTCGCTCTTGCAATATTCGAGATTTCTGGCCCTCCAAATACTGAGGCGCGACGCACCCGTGCTGGAAGTCATCACTCACCAAGAAACGCCCGCGCCGCCGAAGGAACCCTCTATCCAGTTCCTCTCGGACTAAATCGGCAAAGAGATTCGCTGCCTTTGCCAGCTCATAGACCAGCCCCACGCACTCCAGCGACCAGGCCTCGTGCTCTGCACGATCCCGTGCGTAGTTAGGGTTCTCATATCGAGCGTAAAAGTGAACTCCTTGGTACGACTTTTGGATCTGTATATATTCCGCCCTTGGCCTGAACTCGTCGATTAAATCAGATGCCCGCTCAATTAAATTGATAATTGCGCACTCAGTACGCTTAAACTCAGGCGGCACTATTAACTTCATAGCATTGAATCTTGCCTCCTTTAATCCTTCCACGAAGGCCTCAGGTAAAACCACTATATGAGTACAACAAGCGCCCTCAATCCACCTATCCCAAGAGTCCAGCATCAGATTTCTAGCAATTTCACCAACGTGAAAGAGAAGATCCTCTTCATCAGAAGAAACCTGAGCTACCCGATACGAGCGCCTAAGAGGCAAATGATTTGAGCCAGCCCTAAATATCTGCTCAAGCTCGCCCTTACACCTTCGGTCAAAGGTATTATCTTCTGGAATCACGATATGCCAGGCTTCAAGGGTACGCGTTATAGATGATTCATCTATATTCACCCAAAGCGTAACTTTCTTTTCGGGATTGTGAAAAATCATTATTACGGGCAGAGAATATTCGGCCCAATAGTCCAAGTCGGCCTCACTGCCGTAGTACACAAGACCTTTACCAGTCTCCTTAAGATATGAGGCCCCTGTTTTTATCTGCACGCCTATTATCTTTCCGGTAGCACCGCCACTTGTAACCTGCTCTATCTGCGCATCGATGCCAACATCCGAGACGGACATCTCTCTAAAAATCCACTCTAGCTCTTGCACACAAACTAGCTGCGCAGCTGCTACACCAATCCGCTCTGTTGGACTCCACTTCTTCATCATCCGCCTCTAGGTTGGTCAGGAAAAGGACTGGCCTATTCAACGCAGAGCCATCCAGCTCTTGCAAGCACCCAAACCCCGCAAAACCCCGCCCCCAGAGCGCCTGCCGGCCACCTCAGATGAATCCCGCTCAAGTTGTATACGATACGATATTATTATATCGAGTGCGCCTCGACGCCGAACCCAAGGAATACACGGACTTTACCTTAATTGGCAAACTTCTAACCGAGTGAATAAAAATCAATAAAAAATTTCGACCCCAGCGGCACGAGATGCGGCCCGCCGCTCGAAATACGCAAAAAACATACAGAGTACGAAACTACGTAAATACTCACCTACGTAATTACGCAACTACTTAACTACGTAAACACCACAGCCAAGGAGCGTTATGGAGCGCTGGAAAGTTGACCTCAAAAGCCCAGAGCTTGCCAGAATCTATGATGAATATCTGCACAGCCAAGAACGATCACTGATCTTCTATTTGAGCTCTGTAGTATTGAGCAAGCATGCAAACTTCCCAGAAGAGCATCAAGGCACATCGATTAGAGCAAGCAGCGACTTTGATGATGATGCGACATCAATTCGCACGATTGGCCAAATTCACGCACTTATTGAAGACGGCAGATATGACCAACTGTCACGCTCCTTCATCGTAGTAAGCATGGTTGCCGCGCTAGGTGATTGCTTCGATGGAGTGAGGCGACTGTTGCAGTTAGACCAACAGGACATTAAAAAGACTGTGACCGTCAAAGAACGCAACAGACCTGATGCAATCATCAAACCTGCCGCTCTAAAGATTGCCCACCTTGTTAACAACACACTGAATCTCAACGCAAGAATTTGTGACCACTACTCATCGAGATGGATCAACTGCATCATCAACCTGCGACACATGTTCGTACATGATAAGGGATTGTTTAATCGGGATTATAAGGCACATATGATCAACGCATGGGATAGCCTAGAAGCTGGTGAATCGATCACCTTCAATGAAAACCAGGTCGATGCCATTCTGTGGTTCTTCAACGACCATGTGCGCGATTTTGTCTCTCGTCTAGATGAAAAACTCCCCCCATCACCTACATGATCAGGCCTGCTTTCCCCTGAAAGGGGCCTATGAGACGCTGACGCACCTCACGCGATTGTCGGCCATGACTAAGGGAGAAGATGCGTAAATGATCGATCTACTGAACATGCTCCGCTACAAGAGTGAAAGCACGGATATCGACTTCAAGTCTGCCCAGTACCGCTTCAATAACGGCACCGAGGCAGACAAATCGGAGCTGCTCAAGGACATTCTCGCGATAGCCAACTCCTGGCGCGATGGTACTGGCTACATCCTTCTCGGATTCAAGGATCAACGGCCCCACCCTGCCGAGGTTGTAGGCATTCAAGACAGCATCGATGACTCCAGAATCCAGCAGTTCGTGAACAGCAAGGTGAAGCCGAAGCTGACCTTCCGCTACGAAGAGCACCTATACGAAGGTAAGACCATTGGCGTCATCATCATTCCCAAGCAGAAGCGCCCTTTTTACCTCGCGAGCCCATACGGCAAGCTTAAGAGCAATGTGGTGTATGTGCGCCGAGGCAGTAGCACTGACGAAGCAGAGCCAGTCGAAACCATAGCAATGGCGAATGAGGATAGCGGGCGTAGCGCCCCGAAGATTGAATTGTCCTTGCTGACGCCTGAGAACACAGAATTCCCCAACAGCTTCGCGCATACCTACTTAAGGTTTACAGAGGAATTCCCGGATTTCGAGAGACCAAGGCAACCACGCGGGCCCTTTGACCCACCGGAGTTCATCGGTCTTGATAGAGATAACAGCGACTTCTGGCGGGAGTACGCTGAGTACACGCAGATCAACGAAGCGCTCATTACTATGCGATTCGTGCTGACTAATCAATCTGGCATACAGCTTTCCAACGCGAAGATTGAAGTCTCGGTCGAAGCACTCGACTCTCAACCTTGTGAAATGATCCCTGGCCGTGATTTGCCCGACGCCCCCCAAACGACTTGGAACGTGACCAACCTTGTATCCATGCAGGATGTGCTGGCTAAGCAGGACTTGAACCTAGTAGTGGATGACAACGGCCTAGCTCAGGTATGCCACATCCGCCTGGGGACTCTCCTGCCTGGGGAGCAGGCCCGATCTGAAACTCTCGCGATCATCCCACATGCACCAGGCAGGCTTCGCCTGAGCTTACGCATCCTGGGAGCAGAGCTAGCTGTTCCTGTTGAAAAGGAGCACCTACTGGAGGCCACAGGAGAAGCTCACGCTTTAGATTTCTCAGGCTTCATGCGCTATTTGCAAACAAAGGCAATGCATCAAAAGTGAATATAGCCATAAGCCATCACCACTAATTAGAGCACGATGCGTCTGTCGTATTGACAAAAACTCAAGATTCGTATTAATATGATCGCGAATGTGTCTGATGCCAAAACCTAGCTTGCTAGGAAAAAGACCTCTTCAAGACAACTCAAAGCCCGTCTTGGGGAATCAGATACCGCGAGATGTACCTAAAACCACCTCTCTTGAGGTGGTTTTTTTATGCCTTTTATTTAGCCCAGCGGCTGGATCCTGACTCGCGTCTTACCATTTGTAACCGTCAAAATGGATTTGCTAGCCATAATGCTTGAGAAGCTGCGTTTTGCATTCGTCATCGACATCTGCTTGCGCCGCTCATAGCCTCGAAACGATTCCAAACCGGCCTCGCTGCATACCCAAACAAAATGCTCGTATGAGTACGAATCTTTATAAGCATTAGAGAGATCTCGATTCATCATTTCCAGCAAAGACACTGTCCGGTCGTGTATCAACTGAAGCCGAGCAATACTCTCAGCCGGATTAGTGGTAGCAGGCGCGTAAACCCTCAATGGGCTTGAGCCTGTGCGTAGTATTCTCTCCTCCATAAGATCCGGCTGCTTCCACACTGGCTCCCAGTGGGAAATTCGGTTTCGCAGGTCATTGATCAGCCGTTTCCGGCAGGTCAGAAAATCCCTATTTCGACCATGAACCCAGCTTTTTGTCGTATTCGGAAACACACTACCCAATACTACACCCCAAGGAGTTAAAGGCTCCGCCAAAATGTTTGTCCAGAAACCAAATGTTTGCTTGGATACAATATCGTCTGGCTTGGCCGTCGGTAAATTTGCTGCCCCATTCGCTGCTTTTTCTAGAGATTTCTGAGAGTTACGCACGAAATTAGTATGAAGATACCAGCGATATGAGTCGCTCCTCACCCCCGTGTGAACCTGCGAATAGTGCGCACTAAGGGCCCGATGATAAGCGTTACGAAGTGCCACTTCCACCAAATGGATTAATGGCAAAAATGATCGAGAAAGTTCTCCATTCCATTGGTAGCAAGCATAAAGATCTTGATGATCAACAGCCGAGAAATACGAATTGTAGTTGCTCAATCGAATTGCAGATATAGCGCCAATAAATGGGGAAACATCAGTCGGACGCAATTTCTTTCCCTACCCGTACATTTTACTGGCCTATATTCTATCCGACTTTGCTCACCGCATGCACTCGTAAGCAGCCACCATCCTCCTTCCCGGCCCAAGGAAGCGATCTCGAAAATGAGCGCTCCAAGCAATATCGGTGCCCTCGCCCCCCCCATGCAGCCCGAATCCTTCCAGAGATTTACATACAGTTAATTTACACCCTTATCGTGGCTTATGTGATAGTAGAGCCGTTCGAAAAATGAGCAACTCATGCGTTCCAAGCCGTGCTGGGGCAATCAGTTTTCTATGAAGGGGTAGTGTTTGAGGTATCTCAAAGCGGTTCTAATATCGACCACGTTGTTTCCGCTTGCATCAACTATTGCAAGCGCAGCGCCACCGGACTATTCCATGTGGGCCAATAACGAACTAAAAAAGAACGGCTTCACTGATGCAACCCTGGTTGAAACTGGATATCCGAAGAGTTTCACATTCTGCCAGAAGGGATCTACCACTCTATGGCGTTACGACGTCATGAGCCCGATCCACTTGGAGGCGCTTGCAGAGGGACAAACCATAAAACCATTAACGAAGCAGGATAGAACGGTTGCAGTGGAAGAAAATAGCGTAGCCTGCAAGCTCAAGGGTTGAACAATGTAGTTTCCTGCCTATCGCATACACGTATGGGGCAGCGCGGCCCTCATTTATCAGGAACGCCCCTAGCTCTGATCAGTAGCCTGGCGATCAAGGGGCAGTCTTACCCCGATCCAGCCAGCCCTGCCTCTGTCAGCTCTCTATGCACCCGCGACATGAGCTCTCCTGAACTCATCCCAGGCTCTGCTTTCAGGTAGCCCGCCACCAGAAGCGTCACCGGATGCACCCCCATCACTGAAGCCAGTTCATCGAGCTTGTCGATGGTCGGGCTATACATCCCCCGCTCCAGCGTACTCATGTAAGTCCTGCCGCTGACCTCTGAGAAATCTTCCTGGCTCAGACCTTTTTGCTTGCGCATAGCTCGGAGAGCTGCGCCGAGCCCCTGTTTAAGATTCATAACCCAATTTTGAATAGTGGAAATTGGGCTTTATCTGCTTTTGAACCGTATACAGCTACACCGTATACTGTTCATTTTCAGATAGGACAAGACGCAGCAATGAAGGGCAAGACAGACTTTGCATTTGGCTCCACTGCTCCGGGCACGTGGAACCTTTCATTAGAAGGGCGGGAACCATGGATGCTCCTCACTCTCGCAAGCTCAGCCGACCAGGTCGTTGTCCGTGCGATCTCATCGAATGACATCGAGCTCGTGAAGCAGACGCTCATGTCGCCTGGAGAAGGTCTCTTCGTACGTTCATTCCAAGTGGTCTTCGCTTCTGACTTCCCCGATAACTTAGGGGTGGGCGTGGCAGAGGTCTATGAGCTGATTGAAGGAAAGACGAAGAAGAAGGAAGTGTTCTACCGGCTCAAAACGAAATACGGCGTGTTCAGATTCGGCGGCCCGGCCCACCTGCTATCGAGCCATGAAAATCTCGATTGGAGCGTGAGGATTTACTCCAGTGCACGACCGCCCAAGCGTTATTACTCGAACTGATCATGGCCAACCTCCAACAAGCTGCCGATCTTATCTACAGCGAAGGAATTCCTATGCCTGGAGTGGAAGTGCCCCAGGACGAGGCCGTCCGGATCATGCGCAAGCACTTTCCGTATTTCGAGTACTGCCTAGTACGAGATTGGATCTGGATTGATCTCGACCTAACCCCCGAGCAAAGCGCTGCTTTCGCCAGAAACCAGCGTAAGCCGTCGCTCATCTTTGCGCACACGGTCATCTACGACAGCTCGCGACGCTTCGACGTGGGAGACTTGGTGCGCACGAGCCCACTGTATAAATGGGAAGAGGGCTTCATCTTTGCCACGCTCAATTCCGCATATCTCTTAATGGGCGACGGCGTCCGCAAGCGAGCCTCCTTGGAAACGGTGGCCAGCTTTTTTGACCGCAAACAGGGCCTCCTGCCCTCTACAGCCAACGTCCAAATGCGAGGTGATCATGATGGTTAATCAGAATAAAGTACCCTTCCACTGTTTTGTATGTGGTAATCCATGCCTTGAAGGCCGTTATGGCGCCTTGCATGGAGACTACCCGAACGACAATGGGGGAAGTGACCTCTACTTTGCTCCTCTATGCCAGGGCTGCTTCCTCAGTGCTTTAATGTATTTGAGTCAAGAGCACGAGCTGGTTATTGAGCACAAAAAACAGCCGAGGCCTTGATGCGACAGTCAATCAGCGACGAAGTGATGAAACTGACATCTCGGCTCGCGCAGAGATGTCACAAGAGTGTTGCGGAAGAGCACGCTGCGCATCTGGCCCGCTATGCACGTCTTGATACCGCCTGCGCCACCTTCGACGCTTTCACTGGCTGCCGGCCACCTGAGGACGATGACGTCTTCGATTCTCTTGCCCAGCGTCGAAGGGGCATCGCAGATCTACTGGCCATGGCCAACCTTGAAGCTTTCGAGCAGGAAAAAGCTGATGGGCTGTTCCTGGCTATCCCCTACTTCTGCTGGTGCTCTGATAAACAGCCCGTGTTCTTGGTGAATAGAACGAGCCAGGCTGTCACATACATTCGTCGCCGCTTGTACGCTTTTGCGAGTGCAGATGACGGCATCGATGAGTACACAGCTGCGGGCAGCGCTTTCGAGGATGGCATCGCAGCCGGATCCGTCATCCAGCCGGGCGAGCGCCTGCAAGTCGATGGCTACTCGATGAGCTATGACGGTGACTTCATCAGTAACAGACGAGTCGTGCTGATCATTGAAGGCGAGCGCGCAGAGTGGTTCGTCAGCGTTTCAAAGCTAGCGGGATTTCTTTGGGAGGATGAAGATCTGCATGGTTTCCACGAACTCAAAAGGACTCAGAGTCCCTAAGCTTCCATGTGCTGTTGCAGCGTTTTCCGGCTGAGGTACCCTGGGCGGTAGATCTGACCTAGGCCTCTCTGGGCGAGTGCCAAAATCTCTCTCGTGTCATCAGTAGGCGCAAGCAAGGCCAGCTTCACTGCGTTGGCGTAACGCGGCCCGTCGACATCCGCTAACTGAGTCTGAAGCTACTTGGATCGTGCTGCACAGCGAGTTCTGAGCGCGGAGCTTCTCGGTGGCGCGGGCCACATAGGCGGCCACGGATGGCAGCAAACGGCCAAAATGAAGCGGATCTGTCCGAGCCCTTACAGCGGGAGGCGAAACGTATGTGGGGAGTTGTAGAGGCCCGAGAGACCGATAGGGTTGGCGGATCTATTTCCCGAATTTCAAGCAGCCCTTCCAGTTCTGCTAGATGACTGCGGTCAGTTGGATTGGATTCCGTAGGGCAGGCGCAAGGGACAGCCAGGCTGCTGCCCATCTGGAGGGTGGGCGAAGCACAGTGGAGCAGGTGGTTGGGCTAAGCAACACCCCCGTCGCGCATATGGCATGGTTCAGCCCTTCCTAACATCAGAATTTACACACCGCCGTGCATGCCGCGTCTCGGATTTGATATTGTGTGTCGCATGCAAGAAATTTTCATAGGCTCCCCGGGCTAGCCGACAATCACACCATCCTGCGGACAGGATGCTTATGGGTAACCAAGTACCTTTTCAAAACCAACAGGTTTTCGACCTGTTTGCTCACCATGGGCCAATCCCGAAATCTGATCGGGAGCTCTACGATGCACGCTGAGGTGTTGCAGCTTCTCATTGAAATTGAACAAAGCTACTCTCCCGATGATTGGTTTCCTAAAGTGCTTAAGCTAACCCACCATTTAGGCTTGGAAAGCACCCTGGCTGGAATCATCGACACTTCGAAAAGTGACCTCAGCACAGCACAAATCTTTACTAGCTACAACTCTGCCTGGCGAGAAATATACGATAGGAAAGGCTTCGCTGATATAGATCCGGTTGTGGAACATGCTCGCTCTAATGTAACTCCGATCTTGTGGGGTGACGAGATTTACAAAACCGAAGAGCAAAAGGGCTTTTTGGAAGAGGCAAAGTCATTTAATTTAGGTTCTGGAGTGACATTCCCTCTACATGGGGCATCAGGCGAGTTTGGTACACTTAGCTTTCAAATAGGAGCAAAGGGGCCTGAAGCAGCTGCCATTCTTTACCGGAGTATGCCCTACCTTTCAATGGCAAAAGACACCATCCTTCAGAAGCTGATATTGCAGCTAAAACCAATGTCTAGTGAGGCGCCAATCGAGCTTTCTAGTAGAGAGTGCGAAATCCTAAAGTGGAGCGCTATCGGGAAAACGACCTGGGAGATATCTATTATCTGCAACTGCTCTGAAGCAAACATAGAGTATCATATGAAGAATATTCGTTCTAAGTTTGGGGTTGGGACTAGGCGAGCTGCATGTATAAAAGCCATTTCGCTAGGGCTAGTTACAATCTAACGACACGCATTGAAAGGCTATCACTTAATTTTCCTCAATTACACTACCTGTTTTGATAGGTGACTCCTTGTTTTGATTTGAATAGCGTTTTCCTCCCCGAGCAAGGAGAGAGAGAATGCAATTTCAAATTGGGCGTAGGACAGACTTTAATAACGCCAAGTTAAACTCAATGCATTTTTTGCGCGCTGAGGTTTTTAAACATAGAAAGGGGTGGGATGTGACCCTGCTTTCTGGGATGGAGATAGATGGGTACGACGCGCTCAATCCATTTTATCTCCTCATAGATGACCCAAGCGATTCCAAGTCGATTATGGGCTGTTGGCGAATTCTTCCAACAACAGGCCCTTACATGCTTAAGGATACTTTTCCTGAGCTTTGTGAGGAACAAATTCCAGAGGCAGAAGATGTGTGGGAGCTAAGTCGCTTTGCCGTTCAAGCCAAAGAACGTACATCAATGCAGTTCTCAGATACCGCTCGTCATGCTATTAGAGAAATAGTTGCCTTTGGAGTTAACCAAAAACTGCACAGCTATGTGACAGTCACTACGGTCGGCGTAGAGCGAATGCTCCGGAAACTTGGAATCAGAACTGACCGACTCGGGAGGCCCCAGCAGATCGGGGTCGAGAATGCCGTTGCCCTGCGTATATCCCTAGGAGAAGAGACTTGCGCTGCACTTGAGCTGAAATAGTAGCTATCGCTGGAGTCTAACAAGGTAGCTAGCTCTATATATGCCTTCTTCCTTGAAGGTTTTCCTCACGTGCTCGCAAAATACTAAGCACGGACTTTTCAGTGGGAAAAGTGGATCAGTGTCTGACACTCTCATGGCTGTCGTTTCAGATTGTAGTCGCACTAGATCGCCAGGCTTGTAAGCGTGCATTTCTAAGGTCTCTAACGAAGGGATGCTTTGTAATTCATTACACGAGCCTGGCCAGCCAGCGACTATCAGAATTGATAGTTCGACTTTGAAAGGCTTCCAGCTATGCTTGTTCCGTTGAATCAATAGGGACTATTCGCCGTGACAAATGCCACTGAAGGCGTGAAAGATTTTTATGATAGATTCTCCAGGTCTTACACCAATTATGCTAATGGCACGTCTGCTCTCGCTGAACTTTTAGAGCTAAAGGAAAGCGATGTTAACAGGGCGTTCTCTTGGGGGGACGTTCAGACGTGGCAGGCTATTGAGGAGTCGCTTGAGCTTAAGATAGAACAGCGGCGTAAAACTGGTGACAGCACGCCGATTAATTTGCTGGATGTGGGGTGTGGTGACGGTACTTGGGCACTTCGTATCGCTCACTATTGCTTCAGTAAAGGTCAGTCAGTTTGTATCACCTGCCTAGACTTATCTCCTGCGATGCTGGAGAGCGCTAAAAAGCAGTTTGATGACTTTTTTTCTCAATGCGGGGCAGATGACATTTATGTGACATATGAAATATGCGACTTGTCCTCTGGGCTTCCGGCTCATATAAAGACAAAAGGATTTGATGTCACTCTTTGTTTGCATACTGTCTTGAATCACTTGCCTGCAAAAGCCCTGGCGTTTGCTATTGCAGAGCTTGTTACATCCACACATGGCTATCTCTATTTATCTGTAAAGCCGCCATTCAGTCGACTAACATTTTATGCAGCCCCGATGTCGGAAATTCTTCACTTCGATAGAAGAAATGAGCACTTGTATGCTTTAGATCGATCTGGCAGCTTTCACGTTCTTAGATCGAATTTAATTTCTCATCAGCAACTCATAGATGCATTACAGCCATTCTCCGTAAACGCAGAATATGTCGGTCTAGATGTGCTCATATCTAGACTAACTCCGGATCCGCGATGGGTGGGAGATGATCCAACCGCTAAGCTACTACCCATCGACGACCTACTTTCGCTTGAGGCAAGAGCATCCTTGGATTCACGCTACCTTAACTTCGCTAATCACATCCTGGCGATTGTTGATACTTGTTCAAATTCACCCTCAGTCAGTTAGATAATTATTATGGCACCCAATACGCACCAAGGCTCAAGCTTACTTGTGTTTCTCTGCTTAGCGGGCGCTATGGCATTGTGGGGTAGCGCATTTATCGCAATCAAGATTGCACTTAATGATATACCTCCCTTCGCACTAATATTCTTACGCCTAATTCTTGGTAGTGTTTTTTTCTTGGCATTTTGGAGGGTTAGCTTTAGAGAGGTAGTGGCCTCGAAAGATCGCTGGCTTCTTCTGTTGATGAGTATTTTTGAACCCTGCTTGTATTTTTTATTTGAAACCAAGGCGCTAATGTACACCACAGCATCACAAGCCGGGGTTGTATTTGCATTTTTGCCAATCTTGATATTGGTATTCTCGTATATTTTACATCGGGAAAAGCCTAGCTTTGCTCAGGTCATAGGCGGAGTAATTGCTGTTATAGGGGTGGTAATACTTTGTTTATCAGGCAGCCCATCGGCAGATGCTTCCTCGCCGGCATTCGGAAATTTTTTGGAATTGCTGGCCATGGCTAGCGCAGCCGTATATACCGTACTTCTAAAGCGGCTTAGCGGGACATATTCTCCATTCTTTTTGGCAGCAGTCCAGAGTTTCACTGGAGCGATTTTCTTTCTACCCTTCGGAATCTATGATTTTGCCCAGGGCGTGACAATTGGCGCCACCTCAGCCATTGCAGTTATATATCTAGGGTTAATCGTTACTGCCGGAGCTTACACGCTATTTAATGTAGGTATTTCAAAAACCTCTGTTGCGCAAGGGGCGATGTATTTCAATCTTGTTCCTATTTTTACCATTATATTCTCCATGGCATTTCTGGGTGAGACGATATCTTTGGCGCAGTTGGCCTCCATGGCTCTTGTTGTTTTAGGTGTCCTATTAGGTCTGGCCCCATCGCGACAAAGAGCAATTGAAGCGGCGTAAGATCTCCGGCAATACGTAACCGCTCCATAAACCCCGTCCTGGCGGACGGGTTTTTTCAGGAAGCAGAGGCAGAA
>NZ_JAOCLK010000036.1:0-49551 GCF_029845265.1 Ectopseudomonas oleovorans | reverse complement strand
AACAAGAAATTCGGTGATCACTCCGCCGGCTACACCATGACCGGCGCGCCGACCATCGTGAAGGATGGCAAGACCGGCAAGGTGCTGGTCATCCACGGCAGCTCCGGCGATGAGTTCGGCGTGGTCGGCAAACTCTTCGCCCGCGATCCGGAGACTGGCGAAGAAGTCTGGATGCGTCCGTTCGTCGAAGGCCACATGGGCCGCCTGAACGGCAAGGAAAGTACCCCGACCGGCGACGTCAAAGCGCCGAGCTGGCCGGATGATCCCAACCACCCAACCGGCAAGAAGGAAGCCTGGAGCCAGGGCGGTGGTGCGCCGTGGCAGAGCGCCAGCTTCGATGCCGAGACCAACACCATCATCATCGGCGCCGGCAACCCGGCGCCGTGGAACGGCTGGGCGCGGACCAGCGATGGCGGCGATCCCAAGGATTACGACAGCCTGTACACCTCCGGCCAGGTTGGCGTCGACCCCACCACCGGTGAAGTGAAGTGGTTCTACCAGCACACCCCGAACGACGCCTGGGACTTCTCCGGCAACAACGAGCTGGTGCTGTTCGACTACAAGGACAAGGACGGCAAGGTCACCAAGGCTACCGCCCACGCCGACCGCAACGGCTTCTTCTACGTGGTCGACCGCAGCAACGGCAAACTGAAAAATGCCTTCCCCTTTGTCGACAAGATCACCTGGGCCAGCCACATCGACCTGGAAACCGGTCGCCCGGTAGAGAATCCGGGGCAACGCCCGCCGAAGCCCAAGCCCGGTGAAAGCAAGGGTGAAGTGGTCGAAGTCTCCCCGCCGTTCCTCGGCGGTAAGAACTGGAACCCGATGGCCTACAGCCAGGACACCGGCCTGTTCTACGTCCCGGCCAACCACTGGAAGGAGGACTACTGGGCCGAGGAAGCCACCTACAAAAAAGGCTCCGCCTACCTGGGCATGGGCTTTCGCATCAAGCGTCTGTTCGACGATCACGTCGGCATCCTGCGCGCGATGAACCCGACCACCGGCAAGGTCGCCTGGGAGCACAAGGAGCGCCTGCCGCTATGGGCCGGCGTACTGGCCACCAAAGGCAACCTGGTATTCACCGGCACCGGCGACGGCTACTTCAAGGCCTTCGACGCCAAGAACGGTAAGGAGCTGTGGAAGTTCCAGGTCGGCACCGGAATCATCTCCCCGCCCGTCACCTGGGAACAGGACGGTGAGCAGTACATCGGCGTAACTGCCGGCTACGGCGGCGCCGTGCCGCTGTGGGGCGGCGACATGGCCGAGCTGACCAAACCGGTTGCCCAGGGCGGTTCCTTCTGGGTGTTCAAACTGCCGAGCTGGGACAAAGCCAGCGCCCAACGCTAAAGGCTGAACGCATGGCGCACCTGGTGCGCCATGCATGCTACCTGTGGGAGGGGCTTTAGCCGCGACTGCCTCACCCACCATCCCATTCGAGGACTCGCCATGAACTACCTGCCCCTGCTTATCCCGGTCCTGCTGCTGGTAATCGGCAGCCACGCCATCGGCGCCGAGACCGACAACGACGGAGTACCGCAGATCAACGGCTGCCGCATCGAACCCGACAGCCAATGCCCCAACGCCAACCTGCGCGGCGCCGACCTGCGCAACCTGGACATGCGCCGCATGAATCTTTCCGGCGCCGATCTTTCCGGCGCGGATCTGCGCCACGTCAACCTTGACCTGGCCAACCTGGAAAAGGCCAAGCTGCGCGGCGCCAAACTCAACCGCGCCAGCCTGCAACAGAGCAACCTGCGCCTGGCCGACCTGTCCGGCGCCAGCCTGGTGGCCATCAGCGGCTGGGGCCTGTTCGCCCAGGCCGCGCAGTTCGAAGGCGCCGACATGCGCGCCGCCAATCTGGAGTTCGCCCGCCTCTCCGGCGCCAAGCTGCACAACGTCCAACTGCAGGCGGCCAATCTGGAAATGACCTGGCTGAGCAAGGCCGATCTGAAAGATGCGCATCTGCAAGACGCCAACCTGCAGGAAGTGAAGCTCGGCGGCTCCAACCTGGAGAATGCCAACCTCACCGGTGCCCGCACCCGCTTCGGCAACTTCCAGGACGCCAACATGCCCGGCTGCGTGCAATGCCCCAAGGGCTGGGACTGAGCCGATCCCGCAAGAACACCCCTTACCGTAGGAGCGAGTGCCAACCTGAACACCCGAGCAACCCCCGTCTCAAAGGGCTTGAGCACGTAGGGTGGGCTTCAGCCCACCAACAGACAGTGCAACTAACGACAATCCGCGTTCTGGCGGGCTGCACCCGCCCTACGTTGTTCAACGCCCTCCTGTAGGAGCGGCTTCAGCCGCGATGCTCAAGAGCGCTTCGCGGCTAAAGCCGCTCCTACACCCCATGCGAGCACCAGATCGAACACCTCACACCAAAAACCTCGCTCTCCCGCCCAGCAGCAAAACAACCTGAACCATGCCCACCCAGGGCAATCCCTTCTTAGGAACAGCCAGATCGAGGCGGCAGCATCCAGGCCGTCATCAGTCATTGCCCAAGAGGGATCTGCCGTGACCACCACCACTGCAACTCCGCACGCCTACCCCAACATTCTCAGCCCCTTGCACGCCACCCTGCTGTGCGGCCAGGTGCCGCTGTTTCTCGGCGCCCTGATCGCCGACATCGCCTACTACCGCAGCTACCAGATCCAGTGGAGCAACTTCGCCTCCTGGCTGATCGCCGGCGCTCTGGTATTCGCCGGCCTGGCGATGCTGTTCGCCCTGGTCGGGCTATTCCGTCGACGCAATCCGCGCCCGCTCACCTACTTCCTGCTGCTCCTGGTTACCTGGGTGCTGGGCTTCATCAATGCGCTGGAGCACGCCAAGGACGCCTGGGCCGTGATGCCCATGGGCCTGGCTCTGTCGGTAATCGTCACCTTGCTGGCCATTGCCGCCACATGGGTCGGCATGGCCCGGCCACGCACAGGAGATGCCCGATGAAAACTGCCATCGCACTGACCGCCCTGCCCCTCGCCCTGCTGTTGACCGCCTGCGGCGAAGAGCCCGGCAGCAACCAGCAGTTCTACGGCGCCCAGCCGGACTTGCCCTCCCCCGAACGCGGCATCCTGCCGAGCATGACCATTGCAGAGCCGACGCCCTGGGGTGATCAACGACCGATCGTGCCCGAAGGGTTCAGCGTCACTGCCATCGCCACCGACCTGAAGATTCCCCGGCAAACCCTGGTGCTACCCAACGGCGACATCCTCGTCGCCGAGGGCCGTGGCGGTAACGCGGCCAAGCTAAAGCCCAAAGACGTGATCGCCGGTGTGATAAAGGCACGCGGCAACACCTCGGTGGAAAGCGGCAACCGCCTCACCCTGCTGCGCGATGCCGATGGCGACGGCAGCTACGAGCTGCAGACGGTGTTCGCCGAAGACCTCAACGCGCCCTACGGCCTGGCCCTGCACGAAGGCAACCTGTACGTGGCCAACCAGGACGAGCTGGTGCGCTTCGACTATGAAGAAGGCCAGACCTAGGCCAGCGGCCCGCCGAGCAAGGTCGCCGACCTGCCATCGGCGATCAATCACCACTGGACCAAGGCGCTGACCATCAGCGAAGACGGCCGCTACCTGTACGTCGGCATCGGCTCCAACAGCAACATCACCGAACGCGGCATGGAAGCCGAAGTCGATCGTGCTCTGGTGTGGCAGGTGGACGCCGAAACCGGCGCCCACAAGCCCTACGCCACTGGCCTGCGCAACCCCACCGCACTGGCCATCCAGCCGGGCACAGGCACCCTGTGGGCGGTAGTCAACGAGCGTGACGAACTGGGCGAAGATCTGGTGCCCGACTACCTCACCTCGGTACAGGAAGGTGGCTTCTACGGCTGGCCCTACAGCTACTTCGGCCAGCACGTCGACCCACGGGTAAAACCGCAGAATCCGGACAAGGTCGCCGCCGCCATCGAACCGGACTACGCCCTCGGCGCCCACGTTGCAGCCCTGGGCCTGGACTTCTCCAGTTCGGTGATGGGTGAGCAATATGCCGACGGCGTATTCGTCGGCGAGCACGGCAGCTGGAACCGCAAGAACCCGGTGGGCTACAAGGTGATCTTCGTGCCCTTCGAAAACGGCCGCCCTGCAGGCGACCCCATCGACTTCGTCACCGGCTTTCGCGATGAAGACGGCAAGACCCGTGGCCGCCCGGTGGGCGTCACGGTCGATCCGCGCGGCGCGCTGATCGTCGCGGATGATCTGGCGAATACGGTTTGGCGGGTGGTGAGGGAAGGCAGTGAGTGAGGCTAAGGGAAGCGATCTCCCCCATGGCTCCCACGCTCCGCGTGGGAGCTAGCCCGTGACGCTCTGCGTCGCCTGCTGACTCAGAGGTGCAATTCCCGGCAAGTGGACGCGGAGCGTCAAGGGCTGCATTCCCACGCAGAGCCTGGGAACAATCAATAACCGTGACGCCATGCATTGAGCTTCGTTAGTCGTTAGTGGGGCTCTCCATCGCCATTTCTAACATCCAATTGGTGATAGACCCGGTACTAACCAACTCAACACCGACAGGACTCAATGCCCTTTCTTCATACCATTCTTCCGGATCAAGCGAGTGCACCCTGATAGCGCTGCCATCCTCAAGAACCAAAAGCATAACTGGGACGTTCAACTTTGCGGCTTTGAACGGTTCGACCACCTCGTTTAGCTCACCTGGGTCAAAATCAACATCCCATCCCAGCATCAAAGTATCCGCCTGCGGCTTTTCGATACTTTCTGGAAGAGCTACGTACTCAAGCGCCAAGTAAAGCGGCTGCCATTGAGAAGCAACATCCTCAACAAAGACAGCTTTCTGTGCACTCAGATTAAGCTCGACCTGCTCCAACGTTGCCGCGTCAAGCTTATTCAGCAAAATGTAGAATTTTGTCTCCATCCAGACGAATCCTCCTATCCTCGGGAATTGATTGATAAATATTGTCTAAATAAGCTAGAAATTCAGGGCTAAAGGTGCGGGAAAAATACCGCTGACAGAAGTTTATAAAACCGGCATCAACATAAGCATCCGGGTGATTGGGCGCGCTGCCGAACAGGCCTTGTATAAGTAAAATAATATCCTCCTCACGACTGCCAAACTGCTTATGTAGCGCGGCAAAGCCCTTATCGAACTGATCGGAGAACAGCGGCCATAAACAACGGCTACTGTTCGCTTTATAGCTGATTCGAGATAGGAATCGATTGAACATTCTGATCAAGTTGTCCTCGCCTAGCCCGCAAACCAGCGAATCGGAAGGAGCCAGGCGCTCCAAGGCCAACATTATGTACTGCACTCTTGTGAAATACGCCTCACTCAGACTGAAGCTACCATTCAGATATGAAACAATTTGGCCAGCTACACTCGTTTGCACAGCTTTATTGTAGCGACCGAGTATCTGCACAAAAAAATCCACCGACACCTCGGGCGATGCCAGGCACAAGTAGGCAGGCACTAGATGGGTCAGGTCGTTCTCGCGCCGACCGCCCAATTCCGCCTCATCGTCCACCCCCTGTTCATAGGATTCTATTTCGCCCTTGAACATCAGGGTCTTCAAGGCTCGCGTAAAGCGCTTGCTGCGCTCGCCGAAAACGTCTTCCTCAAGTATCTCCCGATAGAGCGCCTTGCGCTCCTCGGTATTGAGAATGGTTACATCTTGGTAAACCCGTACCGACTCAGTCATCGTCGCACCCTATATAGTCCGCAAGCTTTTCGTCCGCATAGTCACGCCCCTTCTCAAGAAGCTCATCTGGAATATATTCGGTGATATCGATATCCAGACCCAACTAGACATTAGGCATCTTTACCGCCAGTTTCTGAAACTGCTCGACGGCTGCGCCGGTATCGCGCATCAGCCGCTTAATATCCGCCATATCGGCATCCGAATACTTCAGCGCCTTGAGCACTTGCTCAGCCATCGCTTCCTCATCGAATAACCCTTCACCAAGCAATGGAGCGGGATTTAACTTTTAGAGTCCGGTCTAACACCGCATGCCCGCCATAGCCCAGCGCCGCCAATCTACACCTATTCAATGACTTGCGGCGAGTCTGAAAGCTGTACCCAGCGTTAGCCAAACTGCGCCTTTTGCCGCAGGGATTACGGCTGTATGGGAGGCGGCTCAGCAAGCAGACCATTGCAGCCTGCCCTCAACTCTCAAGCACTCTCCAACCCCACCCTGACCACCCCACTATCAATCGCCAAATGCACCAGCTCCGCCTGCGAGGCGATCTGCAGTTTGTTCTTCACCAGGGTCTGGTAGTTGGACAGGGTCTTGGCGCTGATGCACAGCTTCTCGGCAATCTGCCTGGGTGGCAGGCCGCGGGCGAGCATGACGAAGATTTCAAACTCGCGCTGGGTCAGCTCACGCAGACGGGGGTCGAGGCCGTCGCTGCTTGCCGGATTGCAGGCCAGTTGGGTGGCCAGTTGCTGTTCAATATAGGCATGGCCGGCTGCGGTGCGTTTGACCGCTTCTACCAGCACTTCCGGTGAGGAGTTCTTGGTCAGGTAGCCGATGGCGCCGGCGTCCAGCGCCTGGCGCACCAGGGGCAGTTCGTCGTGCATGCTGAAGAACAGCACGCGCAGTTGCGGCAGGCGCTGACGTAGGCGGCGGGTGGTTTCCAGGCCGCTGATGCCGGGCAGGCCGATATCCATGATCACCAGGTTGGGAATCTCTTCCTGCACCCGCTGCAGGGCCTGTTCGCCGTCGCAGGCCTCGCGCAGTTGCACTTCCGGTAAAAGGGCGCGCAGCAGGCTGGCGTAGCCCTGGCGCACTACTGCGTGGTCATCTACCAGCAGAATCTTCATGACGTTGCCTCCAAGGGAATATTCAGGCAAAGCGCCCAGCCAGCTTGTGGGCGGCTGTGCAGGCGCAGTTCGCCGCCGAGACTGCGGCTGCGCTCGCGCATCGAGCGCAGGCCGATGCCCGGGCGCAGCGGCAGTGCAGTGCCCTGGCCGTTGTCGCGCACCAGCAGGCGCAAGCCATGGCCACGGCGTTGCAGGCGAATACGTACTTCGCTGGCATCGGCATGGCGGGCGACATTGGTCAACGCCTCCTGCACCAGGCGATAGAGATGGGCCTTGCTCGCCAACGGCAGGCTTGGCAGTTGTTCGCTCAGTTGCAGGCGGCAGCGAATGCCTTGCGCCTGCTGCCAGTCGGCGGCCAGTTGCTGCAGCGCCGGGCCGAGTTCCAGACGCTCCAGCACCACCGGGTAGAGGTCGCGGATCAGGCTGCGAAAGCCCTGCTGCAGGCGCTCGCAGTTGTCGTCGAGCAGGCGCGCGGTGTCCTGCACCTGCTGCGGCCGGTCGGCAATCACTTTGAGCAGACAGGCCTGGGCACGGATGCCACTCAGGTACTGGCCGAGGTCGTCGTGCAGGGTCTGGCCAAGGCGCGTGCGCTCGCGCTCCTGCAACGCCAGCAACGCCTGGGTCAGCTCGGCGTTGTCCGCCTGCACCTGTTGCAGGGTGATGGTCATCTCGTTGAAGTGCGCCGCCAGGTGTTTGGCCTCGGCCAGGCTGTGGTCATGCAAGCGCGTATCGAAGTGACCGGCGCCGACCTGGCGCAGGCCGGCGAGCAGTTCGTCCAGCACACACCGGGCCCGGCGCACGGCAAAGCGAATGGTCAGCAGGCTGAGGATCAGGGCGAAGGCGCTAAGCAGCAGCAGTTGCAGCAGCGAGTCGTAGATTTCCTCGATCTCGTCATAGGGATCGAGGGCAATACGCAACTCGCGGCCATCCTCCAGCGGCCAGGCATCGGCCACCAGTGAGGCCGAGCCCAGCAGGCGTTCGGCGATCCAAAGCTCGATGGCACTTTCGGTTTGCTGCTTGGGCTCTTCGCCCGGGCGCAGCCAGCTCACGCGGATATGCCGCAGGTTCTCGGTCAGCTCCGGACGCAGGCTGCCGGGGTTGCTGCGCGCCACTTCGCCCAGGTACTCGACCACCGCCTCGGCCGCCAGCAACTCGCGGCGCACGTCGTGGCCGGACTGGCGCAACAACAGCGCCAGCCCGGCCAGGGTGACCAGCACGAACAGCAGGCTGACGCCGAGGTTGATGCGACCGAGGGCGGTCATCTACTTGACCACGCTACTTGACAACAAAATGGCCGAGCATGCCCTTGCCCTCCAGGCCCTTGGCGTAGAAGCGGTATTTGCCCGGCTTGACCGGCAGGAAGAAGATCTCCGCCTCGCCGGCGTCCTCGAACTCCAGCTCGGTGAGGGTGATCGCCTTGATCTCCACACCGCCGGCCTCGACCTTGCGCAGATAGATGGAGGTGGCGAACTCAGGCGCCTGGAAGGCGTATTCCTTCTGTCCGCTGGCGATGATCTTGAGCTGGTAGGCCTGGCCGGTTTCCAGCTGGTATTCGGTCTGCGACATGAAGTAGTCGCTATCGTCGTTACCCAGCACCAGGTCAGGCAATGCCACCGGGCGGCGGGTCATATCACCGGCTGCATGCAGTTGATCGACACCGAGCAGGCTGATGATCAGCAACAGCGGCAGTAGCAGGGCCTTGAAAATACGCATGGCGTTCACCTGTTCTTGTTATTGGACGTCGCCTGCCATGCTAGGAAGTAAAGGCCCACACCGGGTTACTACCTTGGTACTGCCCAGCTGGTACTTTGGCATATTTCCCGCCAGATCCGGGCCGAATGCCCATCGCCCCTGCCCTACCCGCCACCAACGGCGCATCCATCCGCCACCATCGAACTAAATACCGCACGTACCCGGCTTGTTAGCCTAATTCACCGCTTCCACCCTCTGGAGTACCGCCATGCGTCATCTCGCCTGCCTGCTGCTGGGCACACTGCTGAGCACGCCGCTGAGTGCCGGCGACGACGAACAAACGCGTATCGCCCGCGAGATGATCCAGGTGCTGGACGCCTATGCGGTATACAAGATGGGCGACTTCGATGAGGCCTTAGAGCGCTATCGCCAGCTCGCCGAAGCCGGTAACCGCCAGGGCATGCTCAACCTCGGCAACATGTACGCCGCCGGTCTGGGCACCGCAGCCGACCTCGAGCAGGCGTTGACCTGGTACCAGCGCGCCGCCGATGCGGGTGACGCCATCGGCATGTACGAGGTAGCCCGCGCCCATGACCTGGGGCTGGGCACCGAGGCCGACCCGGACCAGGCGGCGCAGTGGTATCGACGTGCTGCCGAGCAGGACAACGCCGAGGCGCAGTGGACGCTGGGTGAACGCCTGTACAAGCAAGGCCAGCACAGTGCCGGGCTGAGCTGGATACGGGCCGCGGCCAGGCAGGGAGAACATCCGCAGGCCCAGCAGTTTCTCGCCAGCCGCGAAGGCAGCCGCACCACCATCACCCTGACCGAGCACGAACGCCGCGCCGCACTGGCGGCCCTCGCGACGGTCGACCAGGCAGCCCAACGCCAGGATGCCGAGGCACTGGTGATGCTGATCGACGATGACGCACAGATCCTGGTGCGACTGCCGCACGAGCGTAACTGGCAGCATCTGAGCAAGGCGCAGCTGCGCACGCTCTGGCAGCAGACCTTTGCCCAGGCCGACGAGTACAGCTACCAGCGCAATGAGCCCGAACTGATAAACGCAGGCGGCACTATCCTGGCCTTCTCGCTGATCCGGGAGAAGCTGAAACGCGGTGACCGGATACAGCAGCTGGAAATTCGCGAAGACGCCCAGTTACGCGTCCGCGACGGCAAGGCCAGCATCCATGGCCTGCGCCTGGATATCCGCCAACAAGGCGAGTGAAGGCCTTGAAGAACGGCCCTGAAGAGCTACGACCTTTGTACTAAGCCGGCGCGACCTTGGGCATATTTCCCGACCTGGCGACACTTCCTATGCTGGCGACAACCTCTGCAGGAGTCGCCCCATGCACCGGATCAGTTGCCGCCTGTTGTTCTGCCTCGTTGCCACACTCGGCCTGGCGACCAATGCCGCAGCGAACGACTTGCAGATACGCATCGGCTACCTGGGCCACCTGCCGCCGCACGGCCCGCTGCTGTCCAACGTCATCCCCGAACCAACCGATGCCGGCCGTCGTGGCGCCGAACTGGCGATCGCCGACAGCAACAGCACCGGACGCTTTCTCAAGCAGAGCTACAGCCTCGAGGCAGCCGAGAGCGAGGATGCGGCGACTCTACTGACCACGGCCGATGACCTGCATGCGCAAGGCATTCGCCTGTTCGTGGTCAACGCCCCCGCCGCGACCCTGCGCCAGCTCAGCCAGCGCCTGCCGGACAGCCTGCTGCTCAATGCCGGCAGCGCCGATGACGGCCTGCGCCGCGAGCAATGCCTGGGCAACGTGCTGCACACCCTGCCCAGCCGCGCCATGCTGGCCGACGCCCTGGCGCAGTTTCTCGCCGTGCGCAAATGGACACGCTGGCTGCTGGTAACCGGCGGCACCGAGGACGACATCGCTTACGCCGACGCGCTCAAGCGCGCCGCCAAACGCTTCGGCCACAAGATCGTCGGCGAGAAGCCCTGGAGCTTCGACAACGACCAGCGCCGCAGCGCCCAGGCGGAGATGCCGCTGTTCACCCAAGCCAGCGAGTACGACGTGGTGCTGGTGGCCGACGAGCGCGGCGACTTCGGCGAATACCTGCCCTACAACACCTGGTACCCGCGCCCAGTGGCCGGCACCCAGGGCCTGACCCCGACTGCCTGGCACAAAACGGTGGAAACCTTCGGCGCCGCGCAGTTGCAGAAACGCTTCGAAGAGCTGGCCGGACGCTGGATGAACGACCGCGACTTCGCCGCCTGGATGGCCGTGCGCAGCTTGGCCACGGCCATCACCAAGCAGCGCACCGCCGAGCCGCAGGGCATTCGTCATCTGCTGCTGAACGAACAACTACCGCTGGACGGCTTCAAGGGCCGCAAGCTGAGTTTCCGCCCGTGGAACGGCGAGCTGCGCCAACCGATTCCGCTGGTGCACCCGCGCGCGCTGGTCAGCACCTCGCCGCAGGACGGTTTTCTCCATCCGAGCAACGAAATGGACAGCCTCGGCTACGACAGGCCTGAGGTGAGCTGTGATCTGGCGGGAATACCTCTGTAGGAGCCGGCTTGCCGGCGATCATCGCAAGGTATCGCCCGCAAGCGGGCTCCTACAGAAAAGCAGAACACTTGTGGGAGGCGCTTCAGCGGCGACTGTCGCGGCTGCGACTGCAGGGATGCAGGAGGTAGAACGAAGCAGGATGCCCGAGTCGAAAGCCCCTCCCACAAAAGCAACGGCTACCAACCACTACAACAAGAGGATCAACCCCATGCGCCTGACCCGTCTCGCCTGTGCCGTCGCCTTCGGCCTGGCCTGTCACTCGGCCTTCGCCGCCACTGCCTACGTGTCCAACGAGAAGGACGACAGCATCAGCGTCATCGACCTCGACAGCCTGGAAGTCACCGCCACCCTGGCCGTTGGCATGCGCCCGCGCGGGCTGCTGCTGTCTTCCGACAATAAACTTCTGTACATCTGCGCCAGCGACTCGGACCGCGTGCAGGTGATGGACCTGGCCACGCGCAAGATCGTCAAGGAGTTACCCTCCGGCGCCGACCCCGAGCAATTCGCCCTGCACCCCAACGACCGCTGGCTGTACATCTCCAATGAAGACGATGCTCTGGTCACCGTGGTCGACGTGCAAAGCGACGAGGTGCTGGCGCAGATCGAAGTGGGCGTGGAGCCCGAAGGCATGGCGGTGAGCCCGGACGGCAAGTGGGCGGTAAACACCAGCGAGACCACCAACATGCTGCACTGGATCGACACCGCCACCAATCAACTGGTGGACAACACCCTGGTCGACCAGCGCCCGCGTCACGTCGAATTCGACAAGGACGGCAAACGCCTGTGGGCCTCGGCCGAAATCGGCGGCACAGTGACGGTGCTGGACGTCGACTCGCGCCAGGTGCTCAAGGTGCTCAACTTCGCCATCAAGGGCGTGCACCCGGACAAGGTGCAGCCGGTGGGGGTCAAGCTCACGGACGATGGCAAGTACGCCTTCGTCGCCCTCGGCCCGGCCAACCATGTAGCGGTGGTGGATGCCAAGACCTACGAGATTCTCGATTACCTGCTGGTCGGCCGGCGCGTCTGGCACCTGGCGTTCACCCCGGATCAGAAGCGCCTGCTGACCACCAATGGCGTCAGTGGCGACGTATCGGTGATCGACGTCGATACGCTCAAGGTGACCAAGTCGATCAAGGTTGGCCGCTATCCCTGGGGCGTGGTGGTCACGCCATGAATGCGCTGGAGGTGAGCGGCGTCGGTTTCGCCTATGGTGCCCGCCAGGCGCTCAACGACCTGGCCTTCGATCTGGCGCCAGGCCGCTTCGGTGCCCTGCTCGGCCCCAACGGCGCCGGCAAGTCCACGCTGATCGCCCTGCTCACCCGCCTGTACGACCTGCAGCAGGGCGATATCCGCATCTTCGGCCACAGCCTGCGCGAGCAGCCACGCCAGGCGTTGCGTCAGCTCGGCGTGGTGTTCCAGCAGAGCACGCTGGATCTCGACCTCTCGGTGCAACAGAACCTCGCCTATCATGCCGCGCTGCATGGCATGCCGCGCCGCGAGGCGCAGGCGCGTATCGACGAAGAGCTGTTGCGCCAGGATCTAGCCGAGCGTCGTCACGACAAGGTGCGCACGCTCAACGGCGGCCACCGCCGCCGCGTGGAGATTGCCCGCGCCCTGCTCCACCAGCCGCGCCTGCTGCTGCTCGACGAAGCCAGCGCCGGGCTCGACCCGGCCAGCCGCCTGGCGCTGGGCCGACATGTGCGCAACCTGTGCCGCGAGCAAGGTCTGTGCGTGTTGTGGACGACCCACCTGCTGGATGAGATCGAATCCAGCGACGACCTGCTGATCCTGCATCGCGGCGCGCGCGTGGCCTGGGGCAAGGCCAGCCAGTTCGGCGACGACCTGGTCATCAGCTTCGCCCGTCTGACCGGCGACGAGGCGCTGGGTCGTGGCCATGTACGTGAGGCGCTACGGCCGAACGGTGGGAGGGGCTTTAGCCGCGAGCTCTTCGATATCGTGGATCTCGCGGCTAAAGCCCCTCCCACCCCCCCCACAGACTCCGCAAAGGAGCCGCAACCATGACCGCCTATTGGGAATGCCTGCGTGGCATCGTCCTGCGCGAATGGCTGCGCTTCGTGTTGCAGCGCTCGCGCTTTCTCAGCGCCCTGGTGCGCCCGCTGCTCTGGTTGCTGGTGTTCGCCGCCGGTTTTCGCGCCGCGCTGGGCATCGCCATCATCGAGCCGTACGACACCTACATCACCTACGACACCTACATCGTGCCGGGCCTGGCCTGCATGATCCTGCTGTTCAACGGCATGCAGGGCTCGCTGTCGATGGTCTACGACCGCGAGATGGGTAGCATGCGCGTGCTGCTCACCAGCCCGCTGCCGCGTGCCTTCCTGCTGGTGGCCAAACTGCTGGCCACGGCGCTGATCTCGCTGCTGCAGGTCTATGCCTTCCTCGCCATTGCCTGGGTCTACGGCGTGCAACCTCCGGCCTGGGGCCTGCTCGCCGCGTTGCCGGCACTGCTGCTGGTGGCATTGCTGCTCAGCGCCCTGGGCTTGCTGCTGTCCAACGGCATTCGGCAGTTGGAGAACTTCGCCGGGGTGATGAATTTCGTCATCTTCCCGATGTTCTTCCTCTCCTCGGCGCTGTACCCGCTGTGGAAAATGCGCGAGTCCAGCGAGTGGCTGTACTGGCTGTGTGCGTTCAACCCCTTCACCCATGCGGTGGAGTTGGTGCGAAATGCGCTGTACCTGCGCCTGCATGTCGAGGCGCTGGCGGTGTGTACCGGCCTGACGCTGGTGCTCACCCTGCGCGCCGTGGCCAGCTTCAACCCGCAACACGCGGCGCTGCGCAAGGCGGGCTGAAACCAGCAATGCACTTGATCGTTGCTCTCGCTCCACGTGGGAATGGCTCTGCGTCCGCTGCCGAATGCAGCCCAAATCCGTAGGGCGGGTGCAACCCGCCGTCGCGCGATTGGCGGGTTGCACCCGCCCTACGGACGTCTCAACAGCCCCTCTACTACTTTGGTACTGGTTTTCCTCTCCAACGTAGAATTTCCAAGCCTGCGACCATGGCCTGTAATACCGCCACAATAATAAGTAGAGACCTTGCCATGAAGTACCGTCTGCCCGTGCAAGCAGGCCTGATGCTCGCCTCGGTGTTACTGGCCTGCCTTGCGCAAGCCGAAGATCTGTTCGACGCCGATGGGTATCGCAGCAGCCAGTACCGCAGCCCGACACCGTCAACGCTTGAAGGTGTCCAGATTCTCGATACTCCTGCTCTGAAAAAACTACTCGACGAACGCCCCGATGTTCAACTGATCGATGTCTATCGTCAGCTGTGGCGCCATGATCGCTTCATCGAAGAAGAGCCCCACGCCAACATCCCCGGCAGTCTGTGGCTACCCAACACCGGCAGCGGCAACCTGGAAACGCTATGGCTGCGCTACTTCACCCACTACCTGAGCCAGGCCAGTAAAGGCGATCTGAACAAGCCTTTGGTTTTCTACTGCCGCCCCGACTGCTGGCCGAGCTGGAATGCCGCGCGCCGCGCCCATGCCATGGGCTATCGCCAGCTCTACTGGTACCGTGATGGCATCGACGCCTGGGAGCAGGCCGGCCTGCCGATGGCGCCTGCTCAACCCGCCGAACTGCCTGCCGCTTTCTTCACGCCCACTGCCACACCATAATCACAACAACGAGGTGCAAGGCCATGTACAAGATTCTGATTGCCGACGACCATCCGCTGTTTCGTGAAGCCATCCATAACGTCATCGCCGACGGTTTTCCCGGCAGCGAGATCATGGAAACCGCTGACCTGGACAGTGCCCTGGAGCTGACCCAAAGCCACGACGACCTGGATCTGATCCTGCTCGACCTGAACATGCCCGGCATGCACGGCCTGGGCGGGCTGATGAACCTGCGTAACGAGGCGCCGACCATCCCGGTGGTGATCGTCTCCGCCGAGCAGGACAAGCAGATCGTGTTGCAGGCCATCACCTACGGCGCAGTGGGTTTCATCACCAAGTCCTCGCCGCGGGCGCAAATGACCGAGGCCATCGCGCAGATTCTCGACGGCAACGTCTACCTGCCCCCGGACATCATCCGCTCACAGAAGAGCGGCGGCCATCGCCACCACCCCGACCACCACAGCATCTCGCCGGAACTGCTGCAGGCCCTGACGCGCAAGCAGCTGCTGGTGCTCGAACGCATGACCAAGGGCGAATCGAACAAGCAGATCGCCTACAGCCTGGATATCGCCGAAACCACGGTCAAAGCGCATGTCTCGGCCATCCTGCGCAAGCTGGGCGTGCACAACCGCGTGCAGGCGATCCTCTCGGCCGGCGATATCGACTTCGCCTCCTACCTGCGCCGTTAGCGTCCGACAGGTTGGCTGTCATTCCCGCGCAGGCGGGAAGCCAGAATTCAAGAAGCACCTGGGCTCCCGCCTTCGCGGGAGTGACGAACGATGCGCAGGCAATTTGTGAAGCAGCCAGCAGGCCCACCATGCGTTATGTCGAGGTCAAGACAGCAGAGCAACAGGCGAGCCACTCGGTGCATCGGATCAGAGGCTGACTGATGAAGGCTCGAACAGCATTAGTCACAGCGACACTACCGTTTCTGAGCAGAATGAAGCCTGGCCATGGGTAGGGTACGCCGCTCCCTACTACTGCTTGAACTCGAACTGCAGCTCAGCGCCTTCGATGGAATCCCAGTAGTCGTCCACTCGCTCATTGCTGATCAGCCGACCGCTGATCTGGAACGGGCTCTGGACTTCGGTTTTCTCACCAAACAGCGGCGGCAGCAAGGGAGAGAAATCCTCGCGGGTTTCACTTTCCAGCGCCTGCTCGAACAGCTCCTGCGGCACGCTCAGATCCAATGCCAATTTCGATTCAGGCTCCACCGGCTTGGGCTGTGGCGCTACAACAGGCTTGGGCTTGGCGACGACGGGCGATTTGGCGGCGGGCACGGGCTTGCTTTCAACCACCTTGGCAGGCGGTGCTGGTTCGACAGGCTCTGGCTTGGCGACCTCGGCAACGGGCGCAGTAGCAGTGACCACTGCCGGCGCTGGCGCGGGCTGCTGTGCAACGGGTTCCGGCTCACGCTCACAGGCGCTCAGCCAACCCAGGCACAGCAATAGAAGAATGGACTTACGCATCATGGGACAAGGGCAGCTCGATCAGTACGCGCCCATGTTCCTCCGCCTGGGCGCGCCTGACAAGCCGACTTACACGACCTTTACCTCGTGCCTCATTCACGCGGCGACTCGGTGGCCAGATGAGCGAGCTCAGCCTCGATATCCAGGTGTGGATAGTCGGCCTTTAGCTGCTCCAGCAACCGCTGCGCCTCCTCCTGCTCACCCGCCTTGCGCAGCTCCAGCAGACGCAGCAGCGCCTCGCGCGGTTCGCTCTGGATCACCAGTTCGGCCATGGGTGCCAGCGCAGCGCCACTGGCCATCGGGGCCTCAGCCATATCGGCAGACGGCGCCTGACGTGCCATGGCCTGGCTTGTCATGCGTTCCTGCGGGGCAGCCACAGGTGCAACCGTCTCCTGCTCTGGCCCACGCTTGGCCGCCATCGGCGCCGGTGCGACGGGGCTCATCGCCACGCTGGGTGGTACAGCATCGAAAGCCTCCGGCGTCTGCTCCAGGGTGTGCCAGGTCAGGCTGACGCCGATGCCGACGCAAGCCAGCCCGGCCACCGCCACCGACCAGCGCTGGCGGCCACTGCCGAACAGCCATTGATGCAGGCGCTGCGCCCAGCCGGATTCAGCCGTGCCGGACTGCTGCGCTTCACGGGCGGCCGCACTGGCCGCCGCCAGGATGCGCGCATCCAGCTCGGCCGAGGGTTCGCCGCTGCCATGGGCACAGAAATGCGCCAGCAGCGCCTGCTCGTGATCCAGAGGTTCTCGTTGATCTTTCATGCGGACAACTCCTCGGTGGCCAGCAGCCGGCGCAGCTTCTGCAGGGCATAGCGCAGACGGCTCTTGACCGTCTCGGCCGGCGTGCGGGTCAACTCGGCAATCTCGTTCAATTCCAGGTCGCCATGGGCGCGCAGCAGGAACACTTCGCGCTGATCTTCCGGCAGGTCGGCCAACGCCGCCTGCAGCCGCTCACTGTCGCGACTCAGGCTCCACTGCTGTTCCGGACCGGGTTGCGGATCGGCCTGGGCATGCTGGCCTTCATCGTATTCGTCATGCCCGGCCTGATGGCGGCCCGTCTTGCGCCAGTGGTCGATCAGGCGGTTGCGCGCGATCTGGTACAGCCAGGTCTTGAACAGCACCGACTCGCGCTGCTCACTCTGGCTGCGGATCAGGCTCACCCAGGTTTCCTGGAACACTTCTTCGGCCAGGGCGTGATCGCCGCACAGGCCGAGCAGAAAGCGAAACAGGCCCAGCCGATGGCGCTGGTAGAGCGCGTTGAAGGCCGCGGCATCGCCGCGACGGTAACGCCGCAACAAAGCGGCGTCGTCATCCATGAGGGGTGCGTTCACTGCTGAACTCGTGCTGGCGTGGAGCCGGAAGTGTGCAGGCTCTGGGCGATTTCGGCCAGTTGGATGAATTCGCCGCGCAGGCCGAAGCGATCCTCACCCTTGGCCGAGCGCGCCAACTCGATACTCTGCGCCAGATCGAAGTCGCCCGTGTAGCGCCCACCCTTGAGCTGCTGGGCGAAGGCGGCTACCGCTGCGGCGAAGCGCAGGTCCTCGCTGGCAGCCGCAACCGGCTTGGCCTCGCCGCGTGCGATAGGCCGCTCCAGCAGCCGGCTGGATGCTTCCCCCGGCGCCTTGTAGCGAATCCGCAACCAGGCCAGTTCGCCGCTCTTGCTCGCAGGCTGGGCACTGGCCTGATAACGCAGCGGCTCCAGCCAGCCTTTGCTGCCCGCCGGGACGATCTCGTAGAGCGCAGTCACGGTGTGCCCGGCGCCAATATCACCGGCATCGACCTTGTCGCTACTGAAGTCCTCGCGCTTGAGCGCACGGTTGTCGTAGCCCAGCAGGCGGTACTCGCTGACCTCGCTCGGGTTGAATTCCAGTTGCAGTTTCACGTCGCTGGCCAAGGTGGCCAGGGTCGAGCCGAGCTGATCGACCAGCACCTTGCGCGCCTCGCGCAGGTTGTCGATGTAGGCGTAATTGCCGTTACCAGCGTCGGCCAGCTGCTCCATCAGGCGCTCGTTGTAGTTGTCCACGCCAAAACCCAGGGTGGTCAGCGAGACGCCGCTCTTGCGCTTGTCGGCAGCCAGTTGCTTGAGGCTGTCGAAGTCGCTGATGCCGACGTTGAAGTCGCCATCGGTGGTCAGCAGGATGCGATTGATGCCGCCATCGATCAGGTGCTTGCCCGCCTGCTGGTAGGCCAGTTGGATGCCCGACTCCCCGGCCGTCGAACCACCGGCGCTGAGTTGATCGATGGCCGCACGGATCTTCGCCTTGTCGCTACCGGGCGTGGAATCGAGCACCACCTGGCAGTCACCGGCATAGGTGACCAGCGAGACGCGATCCTGCGGGCGCAACTGCTCGACCAGCAATTTCAGGGTGCCCTGCACCATCGGCAGGCCTTCGCGGCGATGCATCGAGCCGGACACATCGACCAGAAACACCAGGTTGGCCGGCGGCAGCTCCTCAACGCTGCGATCCGACGCCTTGATGGCGATGCGCAGCAGGCGCGTTTGCGGATTCCACGGCGTCACCGCCAGTTCAGTGCTGACGCCGAAAGGCGCATCGCCCTGCGGCAACGGGTAGGCGTAGGGAAAGTAGTTGACCAGTTCCTCCAGACGCACGGCGTCCTTCGGTGGCAGTTGCCCGCCGTTGAGGAAGCGCCGCACGTTGGCGTAGCTACCGGTATCGACGTCGATGCTGAAGGTGGATACCGGCGTCTCGGCGACAGCGAACACCGGGTTGTCGGCGTAGGCCTGGTACTGCTCGCGCGATTCGTCACGGTAGCCCGGCGGCAGGATATCGGCGATGGGAGACGGTGCGTGAGCCAGGGTCGACATGCGCTTCTGGCTGGCCTCGACATGCATCTCGGCAGCCGCAGGCGCAGCCAGGCGTTCACGTACGAGTGACGGCGCCGGCTCCGAGTTGGTCTGGGCTTCCGGCTCCGGGCCAGAGGCGCTGCAGGCGGCAAGCAACAGCACGGTACCCGCGGAAAAACCGACGGCGAACGGACGAACGAGCAACAAGGAATAAACGGGCATGGTGCACCTCCTGAGCAATGGCACAAGACCTTCGCTCAGGTAGACGCAGCCCTGAGGTGAATCGGGTTAAACCAGAACGTGCCTGTTCAACCTTCCCACGAATCGCCCGCCTCCTGGCACAGCTGCGTGGCCAGCATGCCCAACGTCATCAGCGCCCTCTCCGCCTCACGATTCCATGGAATGCCGCAGTTGAGGCGCACACAATGGTTGAACTGTTCGGTATTGCTGAAGATCAGCCCGGGGGCGATGGAAATGCCCTGCTGCAGCGCGCGCACGTGCAGATCCTTGGTGTTGACCCGCGCCGGCAGGCTGACCCAGAGGATGAAGCCGCCCTTGGGCCGGGTCATCTGCGTACCGACCGGGAAATACTGCTGCACCGCCAGCTGGAAGGCGCTGAGGTTCTTGCGGTACTCCTGACGGATATGCCGCAGATGGCGGTCATACCCGCCATTTTCCAGGTAGGCCGCCACCGCCATCTGGGTGACGCTGCACGCCGAATGGGTGGAGAAGGTCTGCAGCCGCTGGATCTCGTCCTGATACTTGCCGGCGACGATCCAGCCGATGCGCACACCGGGCGACAGCGTCTTGGAGAAGCTCGAACAATAGATCACCTGGCTGTCGCGATCATGGGATTTGAGCGCCTTGGTCGGGCCCTGTTCGAACATCAGTTCGCCGTAAATATCATCTTCGACGATCTGGAAATCGTAATCGCCGGCCAGGCGCAGCAACTGGCGCTGACGCTCCTCGGGGATGGTGCCACCCAGTGGATTGGATAGGCGTGCCGTCAGCACCAGTGCCTTGATCGGCCACTGGTTGGCCGCCAGTTGCAGCGCTTCGAGGCTGATGCCGGTGGTCGGATCGCACGGGATCTCGATGACCTTGAGGCCGAGCAGATCGGCCAGTTGCAGCAGACCATAGTAGGTCGGCGACTCCACCGCGATCAGGTCGCCCGGCTTGGTCAACACGCGCAGGCTCATCTGCAGCGCATCGACACAGCCATGGGTGATCACTACCTCGGACGGATCGACCACCACACCGGCATCACGCATGCGAATCGCCACCTGGCGGCGCAACGGTTCGAAGCCGGGGCTGAACATGTAGCTGAAAGCGCGCGGGCTGTGAAAACGGGTGACCTTGGCCAGTTGCTGGTGCAACGCTCGCACCGGCAAATAGTCGACATGCGGCACCGCGGCGCCCAGCGGAAATACGCCCTCACGACGCGACTCGGTGAGGACCTGGTTGATGATGCTGGCGCGGGTGACCAGACCTGGTCGCTCGACCTTGGCGATGTCCGGCGTCGGCGCGGTCAGCGCTGGCGTCTGGTGCACGTAGAAGCCGGATTGCGGGCGTGCACGAATCAACCCCTGATCTTCGAGGTTGGCGTAGGCCTGCAACACCGTGGCGTGGCTGACATTGAGCTGCGCACTCATCTTGCGCACCGAAGGCACGCGCTCGCCGGGCTGGTAGACACCGCGACGAATATCTTCGGCCAACTGCTGGGCGATACGTTGATAGAGCAGCAGATTGGTCATAGCGGTATCCTCCGGGTCACTGGAGCATAACAGTAACCTATTGCTACACAATTGTACCGGCACAGATAGGATCTGTTTTCCCCTTACGCCATTGCTTGCCAACCGTGCACGGCATCGTCGCCATTTCAGTGCATAAAAAACCTCGGACTCTGCCGGGGTTCTGTCAGGCATTTCGCTCAGCGCTCGGCACCAAGCTGGCCTCGCTCGTCGGAGAAGACGATTTCCACCCGCCGATTCTGCGCCCGGCCACGTGCCGATGCATTTTCCGCAACCGGGAAGTCGACACCGTAACCGACGACCTGAATACGCTTGGCTTCCACGCCCAGATCCACCAGCAGATCGGCCACAGCCTGCGCGCGCGCGCGCGACAGTTCGAGATTCTCGGCGGCATCACCGGTATTGTCGGTATAGCCTTCGATCCGCACTCGGCGCTGCGGATTGATCTGCAGGAACTGCACGAGCTTGAGCGCCGTACGGTTGGCTGCTGGTTGCAGATCGGCGCGACCGGCGTCGAACAACATATCGCCCAGGGTCATCACCAGGCCGCGCTCGGTCTCGTTGGCGGCGAGTCTGACCATCTGCTCTTCCAACCAGTCGTTGTGCTGCTGCACGCTCATCAGCTTGGCTTCGCGCAAGGTCAACTGCAGACGCTGGCGTTCCAGCTCGAGCTTGGCTGCGCGTTCCTGGTTGAGACTGATATCGCTGTGTTGCCGGGCGATCTCGGCATAGCGCTGGCTAAGGTAGGCGTAATGACGCACATCGTCGCCACTGCCCCAGTAACTGGACAGGCGCTCAGCACGGCCCAGCAATTCGCCTGCGCGAATCACGTCCTTGGGTGCGGCGCGCAGCACACTGGGATCTTCCTTGACCGACTGAAAACTCAGACGCGCTTCTTCCAGAGCCTGCTCACTCGCCAACTGACTGGACGCACAACCACTCAACAGCGTACCGACCAGCATCAGACCGCCCAGATGACCAAAAGTCTTCATCACATGGCTCCCAGTTGCTGGCGCAAACGGCCGATGCGTTGATGGAGTTCGGTCAGTTGCTCCCGACCTTTGGCATTGAGGTGCTCAGCTTCAGCCAGGCGCGCATCCAGCTCGGCCTGTTCGGCCAGCAGGCGCGCCTGCTTGTGTTCACCGTCCTGCATGGCCGCCTGGGCCTGCGCGAACTTCTCTTCGGCCTGGTGAAGTGACGCGGATTGTTCGCTAACCACCCCCAGGGATTTGGTCTGCGCCAACGCCTGTTCGGTCAGCCGCATCTGCTCGGTGGGAGCAGGATCGCTGGCGCAGGCTGTCAGGCCCAGCGCCAGCAGCAAGGGAAGGGTTCGATTGATCACGAAAATTTCCTACTGAGTGACGTCGCCAACCGGATCAGGCTGCATCTGCTGCGCCTTCCACAGATCCAGATTGCGTTGCAGGAACTGCTCAGGCAGCCCGGCGGCGACCATTTCTGTCATCTTCCGCGCCAGTTGGCCACGCAGCCAAGGCTCGTTGCACGCCGAATTGTGCGACAAGGTAAGGTAGAGGCCTTCGCTGGAAATCGGCGGATCCAGTACCTCCAGATCATCGTCCATCCCCAGCGTCTCGGCGAGCGCAAGGCCGGGGTAGCGCTCGTAAAGCACGTAGTCGGTGCGACCGAGCAACAGCTTCTGGAAAGCCTGCGTCAGGCTGGAGACACCCTCCAGCTTCAGGTTTTGCTTGGCGAAGGCGTCGAACTGCTGGCCGAAGCTATTGCCCACCAAGGTGTCGCCGGTATGCCCTTGCAGGTCGATCCAGCTGCCGTAGGGAAAGGCCTCTCCCTTGCGCACCCAGACCACACTCGGCGTGAAGAAGAATGCCGGGTGCACGTAATCCATGTTCTCCAGACGCGGTAGCGTCAGAAACGCCCCTGCCAGCAGGTCGACACGGCCGGTACGCACTTCGTCCTGCGCGCGCGACCAAGGCCCGGTGTAGATCACATCGACCACCACGCCCAGTTCCTTGGCCAGATGCTTGAGCAGGTCGGCATTGGCGCCGATCAGCTGCTGTGGATTCTGCGGGTCACGCCAGAGATAAGGGGGATACTCCGGGTTGCCGGTCGCCACCAGGCGCTCGCACTTACCGGCAGCCAGAGCAGAGGCTGGCATCAGAGCCAGGGCGCACCACAGCAACAGCGACTTAAACAGACAACGCTCTGGCATTGGCTAATCTCGGTTTATGCGTTGATCGGTGGGATGGTCTTGGCACCCCGGCATCCTCGGTGTTCATGCTAGCTTAATGGCGCCGCCATAATAATTCGCGATAAGGACGCGCCATGAAAAAACTGCTGTTCGCACTGCTGCTTCTACTATCAGGCAGCGCCGCCACGCTGTATTTCGTTCCAGCGACTCAACTGGCCAGCCTGCGCCTGATAGAACAGTACCGTGCCGGGCTCAGTCACGAGCAACTATCTGTCCACAATCTTAACATCCATTATTACCGGGGAGGACCGGCAAGCGGCGAAACCCTGGTACTGCTCCACGGGTTCGCTGCAGACAAGGATAACTGGCTGCGCTTTTCCCGCCCCCTGACTCAGGACTATCGCGTCATCGCACTGGACCTGCCCGGCTTCGGCGACAGCGATCTGCCGCCAGGCAGCTACGACGTCGGCACCCAGGCCGAGCGCCTGGCGGATATCCTCGATGAGCTGGGCGTCCAACAGGCGCACGTGCTGGGCAACTCGATGGGCGGACAGATTGCCGCCCTCTTCGCCGCGCGCTACCCGGAACGCGTCCGCTCGCTGGCACTGTTCGCCAATGCCGGAATCGAGAGCCCACACAAGAGCGAACTGTATCAACTGCTGACCAGTGGCTCGCCAAACCCGCTGGTGGTCAAACAGCCGCAGGATTTCGACAAGCTGCTGCGTTTCGTCTTCGTCGAACCGCCCTACCTGCCGGAATCGCTCAAACGCTATCTGGGCGAACGCGCCATGGCCAAGGCCACGCATTACGACCAGGTATTCAAGCAACTCGTGGAGCGCCCAGTGCCCCTGGCGCCCGAGCTGCCCAAGATTCAGGCGCCGACGCTGCTGCTCTGGGGCAGACAGGACCGCGTGCTGGATGTCTCCAGCATCGAGGTGATGCAACCGCTGCTGAACAAACCCAATGTGGTGATCATGGACAACGTCGGCCACGCGCCCATGCTCGAACGCCCTGAAGAAAGCGCCCTACTCTACCGAGGCTTTCTCGAAGGCCTGAAGTGATGGCCAGGCGCTGATCGCGAGCAAGGCGCAGGCAATAAAAAACCCGCTCTGGTGAGCGGGTTTCTCGTTGCGGGAAAAGCGGCTTAGAGCGACTTCTCCAGCTCCGGTACGGCTTCGAACAGGTCGGCGACCAGGCCGTAGTCAGCCACCTGGAAGATCGGCGCCTCTTCGTCCTTGTTGATCGCGACGATCACCTTGGAGTCCTTCATGCCGGCCAGGTGCTGGATCGCACCGGAGATACCGACGGCGATGTACAGCTGCGGCGCAACGATCTTGCCGGTCTGACCGACCTGCATGTCGTTCGGCACGAAACCGGCGTCGACGGCAGCGCGGGAAGCGCCGACGGCAGCGCCCAGCTTGTCGGCCAGCGCGTACAGGAGCTTGAAGTTGTCGCCATTGCCCATGCCACGGCCGCCGGAAACGACGATCTTGGCAGCCGTCAGTTCCGGACGATCGGACTTGGCCAGCTCTTCGCCGACGAAGGCGGACTTGCCGGCATCGGCCGGGCCGGAAACGGCTTCAATGGCAGCGCTGCCGCCTTCGGCAGCAACAGCGTCGAAACCGGTGCTACGCACGGTGATCACCTTGACGGCAGCCGAGGACTGCACGGTGGCGATGGCGTTACCGGCATAGATCGGACGCTTGAAGGTGTCGGCGCTTTCAACGGCGATGATCTCGGAGATCTGATCGACGTCCAGGGCAGCAGCGACACGCGGCAGGATGTTCTTGCCGTTGCTGGTGGCTGCGGCCAGGATGTGGCTGTAGTTCTTGCCCAGTTCGGCTACCAGCGGCGCGACGTTTTCCGGCAACTGGTTGGCATAGGCCGCGTTGTCGGCAACCAGCACCTTGGCCACGCCAGCGATCTTGGCAGCGGCTTCGGCAGCAGCGCCAGCGTTGGCACCGGCAACCAGAACGTGAATATCGCCACCGATCTTCTGCGCCGCAGCAACGGTGTTCAGGGTAGCGGGCGCCAGGGCGGCATTGGTGTGTTCAGCGATAACCAGGATAGTCATTTAGATTACCTTCGCCTCGTTCTTCAGTTTCTCGACCAGTTCAGCCACGGACTTGACCTTGATGCCAGCGCTGCGAGCAGCCGGTGCTTCGACTTTCAGGGTCTTGACGGTGGAAGCGGTGGAAACGCCCAGCGCGTCCGGGGTAACGGTTTCCAGCGGCTTTTTCTTGGCCTTCATGATGTTCGGCAGCGACGCGTAGCGCGGCTCGTTCAGACGCAGGTCGGTGGTGATGATCGCCGGCAGGTTCAGCGCAACGGTCTGCAGACCGCCATCGATCTCACGGGTGACATTGACCTTGTCGCCGGCTACTTCGACCTTGGAGGCGAAGGTGCCTTGGCCGAAGCCAGTCAGAGCGCCCAGCATCTGGCCGGTCTGGTTGTTGTCGCTGTCGATGGCCTGCTTGCCCATGATCACCAGCTGCGGCTGCTCCTTGTCGACCACTGCCTTGAGCAGCTTGGCCACGGCCAGGGAGTTCAGCTCGTCATTGGATTCGACCAGGATGGCGCGGTCGGCCCCCAGAGCCAGCGCAGTGCGCAGTTGCTCCTGGGCGGTAGCCGGGCCGATGGAGACGACGACGATTTCGCTCGCCACGCCTTTCTCCTTCAGGCGTACGGCTTCTTCCACGGCGATTTCGCAGAAGGGGTTCATGGACATCTTGACGTTGGCGAGGTCGACGCCGCTGTTGTCCGCCTTGACGCGAACCTTGACGTTGTAGTCAACCACTCGTTTGACAGCTACAAGAACCTTCATGGATTCCTCGTTACTCTCCGGTGAATAAGAATGTCGCCAAGGCGAGCCTGGCCGGTGATGCAAAATCGGCCGCAACCAACCTTTCAGCTCAGACGGCGAGCGCAAAACCGCCCGTATCTTGACCCCGCGGCCTGGCCCGGTCAATACAGCGAACTGGCCGGTCATCCGCGATGTAGTAGGATTCTAACAGGCCTACAGAAAATTCAAACAAACGTTTGTATTGGCCCACTGAGAGGGTGTAGATATAATGCCCACGCCGTGCTTAGGGAGCGAGCCGCCCCTCCAACATAAAATATCGAAGAGCCTTGAGTAGGAGATAGCCTGTGGAACGCGAATTTATGGAGTTCGACGTCGTCATCGTCGGCGCCGGCCCGTCCGGACTGTCCGCCGCCTGCCGACTGAAGCAGAAAGCCGCTGAAGCGGGTCAGGAGATCAGCGTCTGCGTGGTCGAGAAAGGCTCCGAAGTTGGTGCTCACATCCTCTCTGGCGCGGTGTTCGAACCGCGCGCACTGAACGAACTCTTCCCCGACTGGAAAGAACTCGGCGCCCCGCTGAACACCCCGGTCAAGCGCGATGACATCTACCTGCTGCGCGACGCTGACAAGGCTACCCGAATTCCTGACTTCTTTGTGCCGAAAACCATGCACAACGAAGGCAATTACATTATTTCCCTGGGCAACCTGTGCCGCTGGCTGGCTCAGCAGGCCGAGAACCTGGGCGTGGAGATCTACCCGGGCTTCGCCGCTCAGGAAGCGCTGATCGACGACAACGGCGTGGTACGCGGCATCGTCACCGGTGATCTGGGCGTCGATCGCGAAGGCAATCCGAAGGAAGGCTATTACACCCCGGGCATGGAACTGCGTGCCAAGTACACCCTGTTCGCCGAAGGCTGCCGTGGCCACATCGGCAAGCAGCTGATCAAGAAGTACAACCTCGACAGCGAAGCCGATGCCCAGCATTACGGCATCGGCATCAAGGAAATCTGGGATATCGACCCGGCCAAGCATGACCAGGGCCTGGTGGTACACACTGCTGGCTGGCCGATGGACATCATGGGCACCGAGAACACCGGCGGCTCCTTCCTCTATCACCTGGAGAACAACCAGGTCGTGGTAGGTCTGATCATCGACCTGTCCTACGCCAACCCGCACCTGTCGCCGTTCGACGAGTTCCAGCGCTACAAGCATCACCCGGTGATTGCCCAGTACCTGGAAGGCGGCAAGCGCGTTGCCTATGGTGCCCGCGCCATCTGCAAAGGCGGCCTGAATTCGCTGCCGAAAATGGTCTTCCCGGGCGGCGCGCTGATCGGCTGCGATCTCGGCACCCTGAATTTCGCCAAGATCAAGGGCAGCCACACCGCGATGAAGTCCGGCATGCTCGCTGCCGACGCCATCACCGAAGCCCTGGCAGCCGGCCGCGAAGGCGGTGACGAGCTGAACAACTACGTCGATAGTTTCAAAGCCAGCTGGCTGTACGACGAGCTGTTCCGCAGCCGCAACTTCGGTGCGGCCATCCACAAGTACGGCGCCATCGTCGGCGGCGGTATCAACTGGCTGGACCAGAACATCTTCGGCGGCAAGGCGCCCTTCACCCTGCACGACAACAAGCCGGATTACGCCTGCCTGAAGCCTGCAGCCGAATGCGCGAAGATCGCCTACCCGAAACCGGACGGCAAACTGAGCTTCGACAAACTGAGCTCGGTATTCCTCTCCAACACCAACCACGAAGAAGAGCAGCCCTGCCACCTGAAGCTCACCGACCCGAGCATTCCGCTGACGAAGAACCTGCCGCTGTACGACGAACCGGCGCAGCGCTACTGCCCGGCCGGCGTGTACGAAGTGGTGACGCAGGAAGACGGCGAGAAGAAGTTCCAGATCAACGCACAGAACTGCGTGCACTGCAAGACCTGCGACATCAAGGACCCGGCCCAGAACATCACCTGGGTGGCGCCGGAAGGCACCGGCGGCCCGAATTACCCCAACATGTAATTCGGCCACACATGAAAAAGGCTCCTTCGGGAGCCTTTTTCGTTTTTGCCAAATCTGCAACAGTTGTAGGGCGGGTTTAACCCGCCACAGTCTGCCGGCGGGTTGCACCCGCCCTACCGCACTCAATCCTGATAGATCATCTTGCGGCTCATGCCGCCATCGATGACGAACTCCTGCCCGGTGACGAAACCGGCCGCATCGGAGAGCAGCCAGGCGACCTGCGCCGCGACATCCTCTACCGTGCCGACACGGCCGACCGGATGCTGCGCATGATCGAACACCGATAGTGGTTCCAGGCGTTGCTGCGACGGGTCACGAGCGTCGATCCAGCCAGGGCTGACGCAGTTGACTCTCACCTCTGGCCCCAGGCTGATCGACAGCGCATGCGTGAGCGCAACGAGGCCGCCCTTGCTAGCAGCGTAGGCCTCGCAATCGGCTTCGGACTGGCTGGCACGGGTCGAGGCGATATTGACGATGGTGCCGCGATGCCCACGCAGATACGGCGCGCAGTGCTTGGCCAGCAGCATGGCACCGGTCAGGTTGACCGCCAGCGTACGATTCCAGCGTTTGAGATCGAGCGACTCCAGCGGCGGGGTGTGCGGATCGGAGATAGCCGCATTGCACACCAGCGCATCGAGGCGGCCGAACTGACCGAGTATCTCGGCAACACCGACACTGACCTGATCTTCCCTGGCTACGTCCATGGCGACGAACCAGGCATTGTTACCCAGCACACGCGCAACCCTGGAGCCCCGCTCACGATCCACGTCGGCCAGCACCACCTGCCAGCCCTCAGTGATCAGCCAGGCGCTGATGCCCAGGCCGATACCGCGCGCGGCTCCGGTGACCAACGCGACACGCCCGTTGCTGGGCGTGTCATTCGTGCCCCACTCCAACATGCTCAGAGCGCAGCCAGGCCGCGCGCCAGATCTGTCTTGAGGTCTTCCAGCTCTTCCAGGCCCACTGCAACGCGAATCAGGCTGTCGCGAATGCCGGCATTGGCCCGCTCCTGCGGGGTCAGGCGGCCATGCGAGGTGGTAGCAGGATGGGCGACGGTGGTCTTGGTGTCGCCGAGGTTAGTGGTGATCGAAATGACGCGAGTGCCATCGATCACCTTCCAGGCGGCGTCACGGCCACCCTTGACCTCGAAACTGACCACCGCGCCAAAGGCGCTCTGCTGCGTCTTCGCCAGCTCGTGCTGCGGATGGCTGGGCAGACCGGCGTAATGCACACGCTCGACCTGCGGCTGCTGTTCCAGCCACAGCGCCAGTTGCAGGGCACTCTCGCTCTGCGCGCGCATACGGATACGCAGCGTCTCCAGGCCCTTGACGAACATCCAGGCGTTGAACGGGCTCAGGGTCGGCCCGGCGGTACGCAGGAAACCCACCACTTCCTTCATCTGCTCGCTACGCCCCGCCACCACACCGCCCAGACCACGGCCCTGGCCGTCGACGTACTTGGTCGCCGAATGCATGACGATGTCGGCGCCAAGTTTCAGCGGCTGCTGCAGGGCCGGCGTGCAGAAACAGTTGTCCACCGCCAGCAGCGCGCCGCGAGCATGGGCGATCTCGGCCAGTGCGGCGATATCCACCAGTTCGGCCAGCGGGTTGGAAGGCGATTCGACGAACAACAGCTTGGTGTTGGGTTTGAAGGCGCCCTGCCAGGCATCCAGATCCGCCAGCGGTACGTAATCCACTTCGATGCCAAAGCGCTTGAGGTACTTCTCGAACAGGCTGATGGTCGAACCGAATACGCTGCGCGACACCAATACATGGTCACCGCCACTGCACAGGCTCATGACAATGGCAAGAATCGCCGACATACCGGAGGCAGTGGCCACCGCCTGCTCGGCGCCTTCCAGTGCGGCAATGCGCTCCTCGAAGGTACGTACGGTGGGGTTGGTGTAGCGCGAATAGACGTTGCCCGGCACTTCCCCAGCAAAGCGCGCAGCGGCATCGGCAGCGGTGCGGAACACGTAACTGGACGTCAGGTACAACGCTTCGCCATGCTCACCCTCAGGCGAACGGTGTTGGCCGGCACGCACCGCCAGGGTGTCGAAGCCTACGCCATCCAGGTCACTATCAAGCCTGCCGGCTTCCCATTCCACAGCCATATCGCTACCTCACAAAAAGGGCAGGACTACTGCCCTGCCCGCTCGAATCAGTTGTTATACAGATCGATGATCGCGCTGACTGCCTGCGACTTGACCTTGCTGGCATCGTTGCGTGCCTGCTCGATCTTATCCAGGTAGGCCTCATCGACGTCACCAGTGACGTACTTGCCGTCAAACACTGCGCAGTCGAAGTTGTCGATCTTGATCTTCTTGCTGCCGCTGACTGCTTCGATCAGGTCCGGCAGATCCTGATAAACCAGCCAGTCGGCACCGATCAGCTCGCAGACCTCCTCGGTGCTGCGGCCATGGGCGATCAGCTCATGGGCGCTGGGCATGTCGATGCCGTAGACGTTCGGGTAGCGCACCGCCGGGGCTGCCGAGCAGAAGTAGACATTCTTCGCGCCGGCCTCGCGGGCCATCTGAATGATCTGCTTGCAGGTGGTGCCACGGACGATGGAGTCGTCCACCAGCATCACGTTCTTGCCGCGGAACTCCAGCTCGATGGCGTTGAGCTTCTGCCGTACGGATTTCTTGCGCGCCGCCTGGCCGGGCATGATGAAGGTGCGGCCGATGTAGCGGTTCTTGACGAAACCTTCGCGGAATTTCACGCCCAGGTGATTGGCCAGCTCCAACGCCGCGGTACGGCTGGTGTCAGGAATCGGGATGACCACGTCGATGTCATGATCCGGACGCTCGCGCAGGATCTTGTCGGCCAGCTTCTCGCCCATGCGCAGACGCGCCTTGTACACCGAGATACCGTCCATGATCGAGTCCGGGCGCGCCAGGTAAACGTGCTCGAAGATGCAGGGCGCATACTGCGGGTTGGCCGCGCACTGACGGGTGAACAGCTTGCCCTCTTCGGTGATGTAGACCGCCTCGCCCGGCGCCAGGTCGCGGATCAGGGTGAAGCCGAGCACGTCCAGCGATACGCTCTCGGACGCGATCATGTACTCGACACCTTCATCGGTATGGCGCTGGCCGAAGACGATCGGACGAATGCCATTCGGGTCGCGGAAGCCGACGATGCCATAGCCGGTGATCATCGCGACGACGGCGTAACCGCCCAGGCAGCGCTCGTGCACGTGGGTAACGGCGGCGAACACATCTTCTTCGGTCGGCTGCAGCTTGCCGCGCTGGGCCAACTCATGGGCGAACACGTTGAGCAGCACTTCCGAATCGGAGTTGGTGTTCACGTGACGCAGATCGGACTCGTAGATTTCCTTGGCCAACTGCTCGACGTTGGTCAGGTTGCCGTTGTGCGCCAGGGTGATGCCGTACGGCGAGTTGACGTAGAACGGCTGAGCTTCGGCCGAGCTGGAGCTGCCAGCGGTCGGGTAGCGCACATGGCCGATGCCCATATGGCCAACCAGGCGCTGCATGTGGCGCTGCTGGAACACGTCACGCACCAGGCCGTTGTCCTTGCGCAGGAACAGGCGGCCATCATGGCTGGTGACAATACCGGCAGCATCCTGGCCGCGGTGCTGAAGGACGGTGAGCCCGTCATACAGCGCCTGATTGACGTTCGATTTACCGACGATACCGACGATGCCACACATGTGCCACGACCCCTGCTAGATAGTTCAGGCTAATTCAGCGACCGATGCAGCGGTTACTCCGCAGCGGTCACTCTTTTAAAGCAGATCAGCTGGGTGAGCCGATCCACCGGTAAACCACTGATCGGACCACCCCAGAATGAGGTTCTTCGACCAGTCGGCGACCATCAGAAAATGCGGCACCAGTTGCGACTGTTGCCACCACGTATCCTGCTCCACTGGCGCCAGGCTGATCAGCCCGACCAGCAGCACCACCAACAAACCACCACGTGCGGCGCCGAATACCATGCCGAGAAAACGGTCGGTACCGGACAGACCAGTCACGCGGATCAGCTCACCGATGAGGAAATTGACCAGAGCGCCCACCAGCAAGGTGGCGATGAAGAGAATGGCACAGGCTGCGATGACCCGCGCGGAAGGCGTTTCGATAAATTCGACGAGATGCTGGGCCAGTGCGCCACCGAACATCCAGGCGACCACACCTGCGATGATCCAGGTCAGCAGCGACAGGGCTTCCTTGACGAAACCGCGCTTCAGACTGATCAAACTAGAAATGGCGATGACGGCGATGATCGCCCAATCGACCCAGGTGAATACCACGGTGCGGCCTACCAGCGGAAAAGGCGGAGCATTTTAGCAGAGCCCGGCGCATCGGGTAACCAGGCGCTGCAAAGTCCCTTGCGTGCTTAGCCTGCTTCCGGCTGGAAGCGCACGACAAAACCGCTGAGTTTGTGCTGGCGGTTGAGCTGGTCACGCAGACGCTCGGCCTCGGCGCGCTCGATCAACGGCCCGACAAACACCCGATTCATGCCATCGAAAGTACGGATATAGGCGTTGTAGCCCTGACTGCGCAGCGTTTTCTGCAGATTTTCTGCTCCAGCGCGACTGGACAGACTGGCCAACTGCACTGACCAGCTGATCGGCAGACTGTTGGCGTCCAGGCGCCCTTCCGGCTTGGCAGGAGCAGCGCTCGCCGCCTGTTCGGTCTTGACCGGATCGGGCTTGCTCTGTTGCGCGACAGGCGGCGGGGTCGGCTTGGGCTGCTCAGGCACCTCGACGATCTGAGGCTCCACCTCTTCGACGGGAACCGGCTCCCGCGGCAACTCCTCGGGCTCGACGACCTCGGCAGGCTGCACGATGACCTCGGCAGCAGCGGGCGCTTGCGGCATGGCCGGCGCATCCACTACCACGCGGCGCATCTCGTCCTCGCGCGACAGCAGCATCGGCAGGAAAATCACCGCCAGCGCCACCAGTACCAGAGCACCGACCATGCGCTGTTTGAGCCCACTGTCCAGCATTGCCATCCCCAATCCCCTTATCAAGCCGGGCGGGCCAGCCAATCCAGGGCCTCGGCCACGCAGAAAAACGATCCGAACAACAGTATCTCGTCACCCTCTGCCGCCTGCTCGCACTGCGCATCGAGCGCAGTACGCACATCCGGGTACTGCACCACCGCCGCGCCCTGCCCCCGCAGGTGCTCGGCCAGGTCATCGGCAGAGCGTGAACGCGGCGTATCCAGCGGCGCCACGGCCCAGCCAGCAACCAGACTCAGAAGCGGCGACACCACGCCGGGCAGATCCTTGTCGGCCAACAAACCGAACACCGCCCAGCGCTGCCCGGCCAGCGGGCGACTCTCCAGGCGCTGCGCCAGATAATCGGCGGCATGAGGATTATGCCCAACATCGAGCAACAGTGTGAGTGACTTGCCTCGCCAATCCAGCGCACGACGATCCAGACGCCCGGTTACCCGCGTGGCGAGCAGGGCCTGAACGACCTGCTGGTGATTCCACGGCAGCGGCAGAAGCGCATAGGCCTGCAACGCCAGCGCCGCGTTTTCCATCGGCAGATCGAGAAGCGGCAGCTGCTCCAACCGCAGCACCTGGCCATGCGCATCGAGGCCATACCAGGACCAGTCCTGCGCCTGCACACTGAGGTCGTAGTCACGACCACGCAGGAACAACGGCGCGTCCAAAGTCACCGCCTGCTCCAGCAAGGGCTGCGGTGGGTCGAGATCACCGCACAACGCAGGCATGCCGGCGCGCATGATCCCGGCCTTTTCGAAGGCGACCGATTCACGGGTATCGCCCAGCCAGTCAGCGTGATCCAGACCAATGCTGGTGATCAGGGCCAGATCGGCATCGACCAGGTTCACCGCATCCAGGCGTCCACCGAGGCCGACTTCGAGCACCACGGCATCCAGCTGAGCACGTTCGAACAGCCAGAAGGCCGCCAGCGTACCCATCTCGAAATAGGTCAGGGAAATTTCACCACGCGCGGCCTCGACCGCGGTGAAAGCCTGACACAGCTCTTCATCGCTCGCCTCGCGCCCATCCAGCAACACACGCTCGTTGTAACGCAGCAGGTGCGGTGAACTGTAGACACCGACACGCTGCCCCTGGGCTGCGATCAGGCTGGCGAGAAAGGCGCAGGTAGAGCCCTTGCCATTGGTACCGGTGACGGTAACCACCAATGGCGCAGGTTTGCCCAGGCCGAGCCGCTGCGCCACCTCACGCGAGCGCTCCAGCCCCATGTCGATGGCCGACGGATGCAACTGCTCGAGGTAGGCGAGCCACTCGCCCAGGCTACGTTCGGTCATGCAGTGGCCGGCAGGGAAACCGGAGACGGACGATGCATCATTTGCGCAAGCAGACGCGCCAGGCGCGGACGCAGCTCATTGCGCGAAATGATCATGTCGATGGCGCCATGTTCCAGCAGGAACTCGCTACGCTGGAAGCCTTCCGGCAGTTTCTCGCGCACGGTCTGCTCGATCACGCGCGGGCCGGCAAAACCGATCAGCGCCTTCGGCTCGGCCACGATGACATCACCAAGCATCGCCAGGCTGGCGGAAACACCGCCATAGACCGGATCAGTCAGCACGGAGATGAACGGCAGGCCTTCTTCACGCAGGCGCGCCAGGGCGGCGGCAGTCTTGGCCATCTGCATCAGCGAGATCAGCGCTTCCTGCATGCGCGCGCCGCCGGAAGCGGAGAAGCACACCAGCGGGCAGCGTTTTTCCAGCGCGACATTGGCCGCCCGAACGAAACGCTCGCCAACGACGGCGCCCATGGAACCACCCATGAAGGAAAACTCGAACGCGCAAACGGCGATCGGCATACCTTCGAGGGTGCCGCTCATGGAGATCAGCGCGTCTTTCTCGCCAGTCTGCTTCTGCGCAGCGCTCAGACGATCCTTGTACTTCTTGCTGTCGCGGAATTTCAGGCGGTCGACCGGCTCGAGATCAGCACCGATCTCCTCGCGCCCCTCGGCATCGAGGAAGAGGTCGATACGCGCACGAGCACCGATACGCATGTGGTGATTGCACTTGGGGCAGACATCGAGTGCCTTTTCCAGCTCAGGACGGTAGAGCACGGCATCACAGGACGGACATTTGTGCCACAGGCCCTCGGGCACAGAGCTCTTCTTCACCTCGGAACGCATGATCGAGGGAATGAGTTTGTCTACCAACCAGTTGCTCATGCTGTCATTTCTCCATAACCGTTGGTTCGGATGAACGCCTCATCGTGAAACGCCCATCTCCAGCAATTCTTTTCTGCCGCACCCAGCGCCCGCCGAAACGAGCCAAGGCGGCGTGACAGGCTAATTGACGGCCCTGCTTCAATCGCCGTCACATCGAGCATCACGCACTGCCCGCACGAATGCACGAATCTTGCCTGCATCCTTTATGCCTTTACCGGCCTCTACCCCGCCGCTGACATCCACGGCATAGGGCCGCACCTGGCGAATAGCCGTCGCGACATTGCCTGCATCCAGGCCGCCGGCCAGGATGATTGGCTTGGCGGCATTTTCCGGCACCAGCGACCAATCGAACGAAGCGCCCGTACCACCCGGAACGCCCTCGACGAAGGTATCGAGCAGAATACCCCGCGCACCAGCGTACGGCGCCATGGCGGCCGATACGTCCTCACCGGGGCGAACCCGCAGCGCCTTGATATAGGGGCGGCCATGGCCTTCACAGTCGGCCGGCGACTCATCACCGTGAAACTGCAGCAGATCCAGCGGCAGGCGCTGCAACAACTGTTGCAGCTCGTCGTGCGGCATGTCGACGAACAGCCCGACACTGGTCACGAACGGCGGTAACGCCTGCAGGATAGCTGCGGCCTGCTCGATGCTGACTGCTCGCGGGCTTTTCCCGTAGAACACCAGACCAATGGCGTCGGCTCCCGCCTCCACCGCTGCCAGAGCATCCTCGATGCGGGTGATCCCACAAATCTTGCTACGTACGACCGTCACGTTCATACCTCTCGCCATCCGGGCTCGGATGGTAACAAAGGGTTATAGCTGTCGCACGTCCGGCAGACCGGAGAGAAAATGCGGCCCGAGATAGCGCTGCGGCAATTCGAACTCCTCCGGGTAATCGACTTGTATCAGATAGAGACCGTAGGGGTGCGCCGTCACTCCCCCGCTATGTCGATCGCCGCGCTCGAGCACCTCGCGCGCCCATTCCGGCGGCCGCTCACCCGCACCAATGGTCATCAACACGCCGGCGATGTTACGCACCATATGATGCAGAAAAGCATTGGCGCGAATATCCAGCACGATGAAGCGACCATGCTCGATAAGTTGCAGGTGGTGCACGGTCTTGATCGGTGACTTGGCCTGGCAACGGGTTGCCCGGAAGGCGCTGAAATCATGAGTGCCGACCAGCGCCAGGGCCGCTTCACGCATGCGCGCCACATTCAGCGGCCGATGATTCCAGGTGACTTCCTCGGCCATATGCGCCGGGCGAATCGGATCGTTGTAGATCACGTAGCGGTAGCGTCGCGCGATGGCCGAGAAGCGTGCATGAAAGTGCGCCGGCATCACCTTCGCCCAGGTCACGCTAATGTCACCGGGCAAATTCATGTTGGCGCCCATGATCCACGCGTGCAGCGAACGCTCGACAGTGGTATCGAAATGCACCACCTGACCACTGGAATGCACAGAAGCATCGGTACGCCCTGCGCACAGAATGCTGACCGGGGCACCACCGGCGACCTTGGACAAGGCATTTTCCAGGTGACCCTGGATCGACGGAACATTCGCGCCCTGGCGCTGGAACCCGCGATAACGTGCGCCCTTGTATTCGAGGCCCAGGGCGATTCTGAAAAAGCCAGCGGCCGCCATTTCGGCGGCCGCTACAGGTACTGCATCAGACATTTATCAATCAAACCAACTTGCTAATCATCTCACGAGCTTCTTGCTGCTGGGCGTCACTGCCCTCGGCAACCACTTCTTCGAGAATGTCGCGCGCACCTTCGGTGTCGCCCATGTCTATATAAGCCCGAGCCAGATCCAGCTTGGTCGCAGTTTCATCGGTGCCGGACAGGAAGTCGAAGTCATCATCGCCATCCAGATCACTGGACAGGCTGCTGGCCGGCGCCAGCGGAGCTGCTTGCGGCTCTTCGAGGTCAGCTGACAGCTGATCCAGCTCGGCGGTCACTTCATCCAGCTGCGCAGCGAAGCTGTCGGATGCAACAGCCGGCTGAACCGGAGTTTCGTCTTCGAGTGAGAGATCGAAGTCAGCCGGCAGATCGAGATTGGCAGATGGCGCTTCTTCAGCCAGATCCAGGCTCAAATCGGAAAGATCCTCGGCCGGCTGGTTCAGCGGTGCATCGTCATCGAGGCTCAGCAGGAAATCATCAGCTTCATCGCTGACTGCCGGAGCCGCCTCATCCAGATCCAGGCTGAAGGCGGACAGATCGTCGGTCGGCTGGGACAGCTCAACCTTGTCATCATCCAGGGCGAGATCGAAGCCCAGATCGTCGTCGGCAGAAGCTGCCGGCGCGGCGGGTTCATCGACCAGACCGAAGTCCAGATCATCATCCAGCGACAACGGCGCTTGCTCAGCCTTGCTCGACTGAACATCGCTCTCCAGATCGGCCTCCAGGTCATCGAGGCTCAGATCGAAGGCATCATCCAGATCAGCGCCGGTGGAAGCAGGCGTTTCTGCGGTCGGTTCATCCAGACTGAGGTCGCCCAGACTGAAGTCGCCCATGTCGTCATCGACGGAGGCAGCGGCAGCTGCGGCACCCACACCTGCGAAGGCTGCGATCGCTGGATACTTGGACTTCAGCAGCTCGGCTTCGGCATTCACCCCGCCGATCTCGCGCAGCTCGTTATCCTGACGGGCAAAGCCTTCGCGGTCACCCAGCTCGGCGTAGACTTCCATCAGCTTCAGACGCAGATCGGCGCGGTGCGGCTCGTCATTAATCGCGTTCTGCAGCAGTTCGGCCGCCTGATTGAAGCGCCCGTAAGCAATGTAGATATCAGCCTCGCCCAACGCGTCGCCAGTCTGCGCCGTGACACGCTCCTCGCCAGCGGCCTGGGCGGTCTGCACAGGCTCATCATCGAGGCCAGCGAAACTGTCTTCAGGCATGTCCAGGCCGGAGGCAAACGCCTGTTCCTGAGACAGGTCGTCGGCCAGTTCATCTTGCAGCTCGGACTCTTTCTGGGCGTTGCGGCGCGACAGCGCCATCAGGCCGGCCAACAGAAGCAGAAGCGCCCCACCACCGGCCAGACCCAGCATCATCGGGTTAGCCAGCAGGTCATCAATGAAGCTCTGTGGGGCCGGCGCAGGTGCAGGAGCAGGAGCAGGAGCAGGTGTAGCAGGTTTGGCTGCTTCGGCCGGCTTGACCGGGGCGGCTGGTTCAACGGCAGTAGCCGGCTCACTGGCCGGCTGTTGGGTTGCGGCGGCGCTGTCCTCGACGGGCGCAGCCGGTTCCTCGGAATAGTTGTAGTCAGGCGCTGCCTCCTCAGTCGGCGTAGTCGGCGGCGTGGCCGCCTCCACAGCGGGCGGCGCGGCCTCAGGCGCTGCTGCCGGAGTTTCCGCAGGCGGTTCTTCCGTTGCAGCAGGAGCTGCGGGCGCAGCCGACAGGTCGGCCTGCAACTTGGCCAACTGGCTGTCCTTCAGCTCCACCAGACGCTGCAGCTTGTCCAGCTGGCTTTGCAGGTCACTGACACGGCTCTGCAGTTCGGCGTTCTCACGACGAGTCGAATCCAGGCTTTCCTGAGTCACTGCCAGCTTGTCGGCCAGCGCCTTGCTGCCAGCCGCACCGGTATCGCTACCGCGAGTGGACTGACCTGCTTCAGCAGCGACCAGTTTCAGGCTATCACCCGCCTCTGCAGTCGCCGGCGCAGCGCCCGCTGTGGTGCGGCGAGTGGCATCCAGCTGACGCGAAGCGACAGCACGGCCTTCACGCCAGGCGGCATTCTGCTCGGCAACCTGAGCGATCGCCTCGGCATTGCTGCGGCTGCGAATCTGCTGTTCGTCCGGCAGGCGAAGTACCTGACCGCTCTTCATACGGTTGATATTGCCGCCGATGAAGGCATCCGGATTCAAATCCTGAATGGCCAGCATGACCTGATTGACCGAGCCACCACCGACGCGCTGGGCGATTTCCCAGAGCGTATCGTTGGCAGTGGTTCTGTATTCGTTACCGGCAATGGCGCGCGACGCCGGGGCCGGTGCGGCAGGACGCGGGGCCGGAGCGGGTGCTGCAGTGCGCGACGCAGAAGCGGAAGCAAGCGCCGCAGACGGACGCGGTGCAGGCGCGGCGATAGGCAGTTGCGGCGCAGCGGCTACGGTAGTTTGCGGAGAGTAAAGCGGCGGATCGAGCAGCAGGGTGTATTCACGCAACAAGCGCCCGTTCGGCCAGAGCACTTCAACCAGGAAGTTGAGGTAAGGCTCACGCACGCTCTTGCTCGAGGTGATGCGGATAACGCTCTTGCCGTTGGGCTTCAATACCGGGGTGAACTTGAGGTCGGTCAAAAAGTACTGACGGTCGACGCCAGCTTTGATGAACTCCTCAGGGGACGCGAGGCTGGGAATCACCTCATTGGAAGCAAGGTCGCGTACCTCCAGCAATTCGATTTCCGCTACCAACGGCTGATTCAGCGACGATTGCAGGGTAACTTCACCCAGCCCCAGCGCATGCGCCATACCGGAAGACAGCGCGGAAGCGGCTGCGATTGCCAGCACCAGTTTGCGAACCCGAACCATAGCGTTATCCCTTGTTTTATCTTTTTCTCGGCATGCGAGTGGGTCTTGAGAATTGCTGCCTGCCTCCGCTCCACGAGCGGCTCCCCATTCAGCAATCAACTCAGCCAGTATTGCCAAGCTAGAAAGATTCTTCAAAATTCTAGGTAAGTATCTTTTACAGATAGTGTTTTATCAATAACTCAGCTATCTGCACAGCATTAAGGGCGGCGCCTTTTCTTACATTATCAGACGCAATCCACAAATTGAGTTGCCTTGGATCGCTCACGCCGCGCCGGACACGCCCCACATAGACCTGATCCTGCCCCACTGCATCACCCACTGCAGTCGGGTAATCGCCGACCTCTACCAACTCGATGCCCGGCGCGACCTCGAGCAATTGCAGCACTGTACTGATATCGATAGCCGAATCAGCATACACGCCCAGTGCGAGACTATCGCCAAAGAACACCGGCACCAAGGCGCAGGTGGCTGCTACCGGAAGCCCAGGCAGACTCAATAACTGTTGAATCTCGGCCACCAGACGCTTCTCCAACTGAGCATGCCCGTGGTCATCCACCTCGCCGACCTGCGCCAGCAGATTGAACGCGATCTGTCGATCTACCGCCTTCGATTCCAGCGGGCGCCCGTTGAGCAGCTCGGCGGTCTGCCGCGCCAGCTCCTGCACACCGCTACGCCCCAGAGTGGAGATCGACAGCATGGCAGTCACCTGCAGCTGTTGGGGTCGCAGTACAGGCCTCAGCGTCGCCAGCACCAGCGCACAGGCAACCGCCGAAGGCGTCGGCGCACTGACACACCACGGCTTGGTCAATGCCGGCAAACCTGCGGCGCCAAGTTCGGGCAATACGCATGGCGCTTGCTCCAGCGAAAAAGCAGCACTCAGATCGATAACGGAACAACCGGCCGCGACCACGCGCTCATGATGGCTGCGCGTCACGTCAGAGCCCGCAGCAAAGAACGCCAGTTGCACCTGAGTGAAATCGAAGGCATCGAGCGATCTGACCCGCACCTGCCGACCACGGAAAGAAAGACTCTGTCCAGCCGACTCGCTGCTGGCCAGCAGATGCAGATCCTTCACCGGAAACTCACGCTCTTCGAGCAATTCGACCAGCGCTTCGCCGACGTTGCTGGTGGCGCCGATCACGGCGATATTGATGGACTGACTCATGAGCTGACCTACGACACAGAGGGAGCGGCACTGTAACTGCGACCCATCGCCCAGGCAATCGGCTCTCCCAGAAAACACAAAGCCCCTCTGCCGAGACAGAAGGGCTTTGTTTGATACAGGATGCCGGCTTCGCGCTTAGCGCTCGAGCAGGATCCGCAGCATGCGACGCAGCGGTTCGGCAGCGCCCCACAGCAGTTGGTCACCGACGGTGAACGCACCCAGGTACTGCGAACCCATGTTGAGCTTGCGCAGACGACCGACCGGAACACTCAGGGTGCCGGTTACGGCAGTCGGGCCGAGGTCGCGGATGGAATCTTCGCGGTGGTTCGGCACCAGTTTGACCCACGGGTTGTGCTGGCTGATCAGGCCTTCGATGTCGGCCATCGGCACATCCTTGTTCAGCTTGATGGTCAGCGCCTGGCTGTGGCAGCGCATGGCGCCGATGCGCACGCAAATGCCGTCGACCGGGATCGGGTTCTTGAAACGACCGAGAATCTTGTTGGTTTCGGCCTGAGCCTTCCACTCTTCACGGCTCTGCCCGTTCGGCAGTTCCTTGTCGATGTAGGGGATCAGGCTGCCAGCCAGCGGCACACCGAAGTTGTCGACCGGGAAGCCTTCGCCACGCATGGCCTCGGCCACCTTGCGGTCAATATCCAGAATAGCGCTGGCCGGATCAGCCAGTTCATCGGCGACAGCGCCGTTGATAGCGCCCATCTGCTTGATCAGCTCACGCATGTTCTGCGCGCCAGCACCGGAAGCAGCCTGGTAGGTCATGGCACTCATCCACTCCACCAGACCAGCCTCGTACAGACCGCCGAGCGCCATCAGCATCAGGCTGACGGTGCAGTTGCCGCCGATGTAGTTCTTGGTGCCGGCGTCCAGCGCCTGGTCAATCACCTTGCGGTTGATGGGGTCGAGCACGATCACCGAGTCGTCATCCATGCGCAGGCTGGAGGCCGCGTCGATCCAGTAGCCCTGCCAGCCGGCTTCACGCAGCTTGGGGAATACTTCATTGGTGTAGTCGCCGCCCTGGCAGGTCAGGATCACGTCCAGGCCCTTGAGGTCGTCAATGCTGTAGGCATCTTTCAGCGCAGCGATGTCCTTGCCAATGGCAGGGCCTTGGCCACCGACATTGGAAGTGGTGAAGAACACCGGCTCGATCAGGTCGAAGTCCCGCTCTTCCAGCATGCGCTGCATGAGCACGGAACCGACCATGCCACGCCAACCGATCAGACCTACACGTTTCATAACGACTACACCTATATAAACAGCCCGCCGGAACCACCCCGGCGGGGCTGGGAAGATTACAGACTACGCAGCGCTTCGACTACTGCATCACCCATGGCAGCGGTACCGACCTTGGTCTTGCCCTCGGACCAGATGTCACCCGTGCGCAGGCCCTGATCCAGCACCAGGCTCACCGCCTTCTCGATGGCATCGGCGGCAGCGACCTGGCCGAAGCTGTAACGCAGCATCATCGAGACCGAGAGAATGGTGGCCAGCGGGTTGGCGATGCCCTTGCCGGCGATGTCCGGCGCGGAGCCATGGCACGGCTCGTACATGCCCTTGTTGTTGGCGTCCAAGGATGCCGACGGCAGCATGCCGATGGAACCGGTCAGCATCGAAGCTTCGTCGGACAAAATGTCACCAAACATGTTGTCGGTGACCATCACGTCGAATTGCTTGGGTGCGCGTACCAGTTGCATGGCGGCGTTGTCGACGTACATGTGGCTCAGTTCGACGTCCGGGTAATCCTTGGCCACTTCCTCGACCACAGCGCGCCACAGCTGGCTGGACGCCAGGACGTTGGCCTTGTCCACCGAGCACAGCTTCTTGCCACGCACGCGCGCCATGTCGAAACCGACCTTGGCGATGCGGCGGATTTCGCTCTCGCTGTACGGCAGGGTGTCGTACGCCATGCGCTCGCCGTTTTCCAGCACCTTGCTTTCGCGCGGCTGGCCGAAGTAGATGCCGCCGGTCAGCTCACGGACGATGAGGATATCCAGGCCAGCGACCACTTCCGGCTTGAGGCTGGAGGCCTCGGCCAACTGCGGGTAGAGAATGGCCGGACGCAGGTTGCCGAACAGGCCCAGCTGCGAGCGGATCTTCAGCAGGCCACGCTCGGGACGGATGGCCGGGTCGATGGTGTCCCACTTCGGCCCGCCAACGGCGCCGAGCAGCACGGCATCGGCAGACTTGGCGCGCGCCAGGGTTTCGTCGGCCAGCGGCACGCCGTAACGGTCGATGGCGGCACCGCCCAGGTCATCGAAGCTCAGCTCGAAACCCAGGGCGTACTTGTCGTTGGCCAGGTTCAGCACCTTGACCGCCTCGGCCATGATTTCCGGGCCGATACCGTCGCCCGGGAGAACCAGAATCTGCTTGCTCATCACATCCTCGTCAAACCGTAGGGTGCGCCATGCGCACCACCTGAACAATGAATCCGTCGGTGCGCGCAGCGCACCCTACCTGATCGCGCCGAACAACCAGGGGCTGTTCTGCTGGTGTTTGGCTTCGAAAGCCTTGATCGCCTCCTGATCCTGCAGAGTCAGGCCAATGTCGTCCAGACCATTGAGCAGGCAGTGCTTGCGGAAGGCATCGACTTCGAAGCTGTACTGCACGCCGTCGGGACGGGTCACGGTTTGCGCCTCGAGATCGACGGTCAGTTGATAACCCTCGGTGGCCTCGGCCTGCTCGAACAGCGCATCGACTTCTTCGTCCTTGAGGATGATCGGCAGCAGGCCGTTCTTGAAGCTGTTGTTGAAGAAGATGTCGGCGAAGCTCGGCGCGATCACGGTGCGGAAACCGTACTCGTCCAGCGCCCACGGCGCGTGCTCGCGCGAAGAGCCGCAGCCGAAGTTCTCGCGGGCCAGCAGTACGCTGGCGCCCTGGTAGCGCGGGAAGTTGAGCACGAAATCCTTGTTGATCGGGCGCTTGGAGTTGTCCTGGTTCGGCTGGCCAACATCCAGGTAGCGCCACTCGTCAAACAGGTTGGGGCCGAAGCCGGTGCGTTTGATCGACTTCAGAAACTGCTTGGGAATGATCTGGTCGGTGTCGACGTTGGCACGGTCGAGTGGGCAGACCAGGCCGGTGTGTTGGGTAAAGGCTTTCATCATCTAGCTCCTCAGGCCTGGATCAATTCGCGCACGTCGATGAAACGACCGGTAACCGCCGCCGCGGCAGCCATGGCCGGGCTCACCAGGTGGGTACGACCACCGGCGCCCTGACGGCCTTCGAAGTTGCGGTTGGAGGTGGACGCGCAATGCTCGCCACTGCCCAGCTTGTCCGGGTTCATCGCCAGGCACATGGAGCAACCCGGCTCACGCCATTCGAAACCGGCCTCGATGAAAATCTTGTCCAGCCCTTCCGCCTCGGCTTGCGCCTTGACCAGACCGGAGCCCGGCACCACCAGCGCCTGCTTGACGGTCGCGGCGACCTTGCGCCCCTTGGCCACCTCTGCGGCAGCGCGCAGGTCTTCGATGCGCGAGTTGGTGCAGGAACCAATGAACACGCGATCGAGCTGGATATCGGTGATCGGCTGATTGGCGCTCAGGCCCATGTACTTCAGCGCACGAGTGATCGAATCCTTCTTCACCGGGTCGCTTTCGCGGGCCGGGTCCGGCACGTTCTGATCGACGGCCAGAACCATCTCCGGCGAAGTGCCCCAGCTGACCTGTGGCTTGATGTCCTCGGCACGCAGCTCGACCACAGTGTCGAACACCGCATCGGCGTCGGACACCAGGTTCTGCCACTGCGCCACGGCTTTGTCCCAGTCGCTACCCTTGGGCGCGAACGGACGATCCTTGACGTAGGCGATGGTTTTCTCGTCCACCGCCACCAGGCCGACACGGGCGCCGGCCTCAATGGACATGTTGCAGATGGTCATGCGCCCTTCCAGCGACAGGTCGCGAATCGCGCTGCCGGCGAACTCCAGGGCATGGCCATTGCCGCCAGCGGTGCCGATCTTGCCGATCACGGCCAGCACGATGTCCTTGGCGGTAACGCCGAACGGCAGCTTGCCTTCAACGCGCACCTGCATGTTCTTCATTTTCTTGGCGACCAGGCACTGGGTGGCGAGCACGTGCTCGACCTCGGAGGTGCCGATGCCATGGGCCAGGGCACCGAAGGCGCCATGGGTGGAGGTGTGCGAGTCGCCGCAGACCACGGTCATGCCCGGCAAGGTGGCGCCCTGCTCCGGCCCGACCACGTGGACGATACCCTGACGCACGTCGTTCATCTTGAATTCAAGGATGCCGAAGTCATCGCAGTTCTCGTCCAGGGTCTGTACCTGGATGCGCGAGACTTCGTCGGCGATGGCCTCGAGGCCGCCCTGACGCTCGGCCTTGGTGGTCGGCACGTTGTGATCCGGCGTGGCGATGTTGGCGTCGATGCGCCACGGCTTGCGCCCGGCCAGACGCAGGCCTTCGAAAGCCTGCGGTGAGGTCACCTCATGGAGGATGTGACGATCAATGTAGATCAGCGAGGAACCGTCGTCGCGACGTTTCACTTCGTGCATTTCCCAGAGCTTGTCGTAGAGCGTCTTGCCAGTCATCAGCCTTACCTCATCAGCGCCTTTTGAGCACATCCGGAAACTGCCTGCGTTATCACCGCCCGGCGTCAGAAGTGCACCTTTCTATGCCTGGGCGAAAATGGCCCTTCGGCTTATGGGGGGAATGCTATTGCCAGGCACGAAATAACTCAAATTCATATTTTTTATTCAAAGGATTCCGAAGAGGAATGTATGCTCAGCGCATCATTACTTACCGGAGCGTTCCATGGATCTGGCCAACCTCAACGCCTTTATCGCCATTGCCGAAACTGGCAGTTTTTCCGAAGCCGGCGAGCGCCTGCACCTGACCCAGCCTGCCGTAAGCAAGCGCATCGCCGGCCTGGAACAGCAACTGGGCGTGCGCCTGTTCGACCGCCTCGGCCGCGAGATTGGCCTGACCCAGGCCGGCCGCGCCCTGCTGCCGCGTGCTTACCAGATCCTCAACGTACTGGACGATACCCGCCGCGCGCTGACCAACCTGTCGGGTGAAGTCAGCGGCCGCCTGACCCTCGCCACCAGCCACCATATCGGCTTGCATCGCCTGCCCGCCCTGCTACGCGCCTTTACCCGCGCCCACCCGCAGGTGGCGCTGGATATCCAGTTCCTCGACTCGGAAGTGGCGTACGAAGAAGTGCTGCATGGTCGCGCCGAGCTGGCGGTGATTACCCTCGCCCCGGAAACCCGCGAACCGATCCGCGCCGTCGCCGTGTGGGACGATCCACTGGATTTCGTCGCCGCACCGGAACACCCCCTGGCGCGCAGCCAGGTGATCAGCCTGGCCGACGTGGCGCAGCATCCTGCAGTCTTCCCCGGCGGCAACACCTTCACCCATCACATCGTGCAGCGCCTGTTCGAGGCCCAGGGCCTGACGCCCAACATTGCCATGAGCACCAACTACCTGGAAACCATCAAGATGATGGTGTCCATCGGCCTGGCCTGGAGCGTGCTGCCGCGCACCATGCTCGACGACCAGGTCGCGCGCCTGCCGATACCGGGCATCCAGCTGACCCGCCAGTTGGGCTACATCCTGCATACCGAGCGCACCCTGTCGAATGCCGCACGGGCATTCATGGATCTGCTCGACAGCCAGCGCGATGATCTTGCATAGGCATCCGAACTGAGACTAACGTGGCGACATAACGACAAAAACATATCTACATACCTCTAACGCCCGCCCCGCGCATCGCGCACTCCAGAGGAAGGTACGGCCATGGCCAGATCGACTGACCAGACCCCGCCCCTGCCACATATACCGGCGATGGATCCCGCCGAATTCGAGCAAACCTGGCAAGACGCGCCGCGTTTGCTTGCCGCGCTCAACGGTGCTCATCTCGGCACCTGGTACTGGGACATTCGCAGTGGCCAGGTGAACTGGTCGCGCGGCGCCCAGGCCCTGTTCGGCCTCGACCCCAAGCGCCCGGTGACACGAGAACTGCACTACATCGAGCTGATCCCCGAAGAGGAGCGCGCCGAGGTTCTGGCGAAATTCAATGCCATCCTCAAGGGCGAACAGATTGCCGACGCCCTGCGCCACCGCATCCGCTGGCCGGACGGCAGCCTGCACTGGCTGGAGATCACCGGCAGCCTGCAACGCGAGGCCGATGGTCGGCCGCGCATGTTCGGCGTGATCCGTGACATCAGCGCCCAGCAGGAGCGTGCCGAAGCCCTGCGCGCCTCCGAGGAACGCTTCGCCAGCCTGTTCCGCCTGAGCCCCGACATCATGATGTTGGTGCGCTACGACAACAGCGAGATTGTCGAGGTCAACCAGCACTTCACCCACGCCTTCGGCTGGAACGCCAGCGACATTCTTGGCCGCCCCATCCATGAGCTGAATCTCTGGGTTCACGCCAGCCAACGCGATCAGTTGCGCCAGCAAGCGCCGCTGAGCCGCGAGCCGGTGATTCAGGAAGTACAACTGCGCACCCGTGGTGGCGATATTCTCGATGGCGTACTGTCGAGCCAGTACATCGAGCTGCAGGGCGAGCGCCTGGTGCTCTGCACCTTCCTCGATACCAGCGAACGCAAGCGCGCAGAAAACGCCCTGCGCGCCAGTGAGGAAAAGTTCGCCAAGGCCTTCATGCATACGCCCGACGCGGTGGCCATCACTGACCGGGCGACCGGCCGCTTCATCGAGGTCAACCCGAGTTTCGAGCAGCAATTTGGCTGGAGCAGCGCCGAGGCCGTGGGCCGCACCTCACTGGAGTTGGGCATCTGGGCTGACCCCAGCGACCGCCAGCGTATGCTCGACGCCGCGCAGACCGGGCGCCTGAACAACCTTGAGGTACGACTGTTCAGCCGCGACGGCAGCGTCACCAGCAACTTGCTGTTCGGTGGCGAAATCGAGTTGAACGGCACCACCTGCCTGGTCCTCACCGTGCGCAACATCACCGAGCAGCGCGCGCAGGAGCAGGCACTCAACGAAAGCAGGCAGCGCCTGCGCCTGGCCCTGGAGTCGGCCGACCTGGGCACCTGGGACTGGCACATCCCCAGTAGTCGGCTGTTTGCCAGCGCCCGTGCCTCCCAGCTGCACGGCCTGGAGTCGTTACCGTTCGAAGGCGCCTTCCTCGACTTCTTCCGTCAGGTACCGATGGAGGATCGACACAGTCTGCGCCAGAGCTACCAAAGCCTGGTCGCAGAACACCGCAGCCACTATCAGGTCACCTATCGCGTGCAACTGGAAAATGGCGGCCTGCGCTTTCTCGAAAGCACCGCCAAACTGCAGCTCGACGATACCGGCCAACCGCAGCGCATGGTCGGCACGCTGGTCGATATCAGCGAGCGACTGCTGCGCGAGCAGCGCCTGCAAGCCTCGGAAGAGAAATTTGCCAAGGCCTTCCACTTCAGCCCGGACGCCATCACCATCACCGAACGTGACAGCGGGCGCTATATCGAGGTCAACGAAGGCTTCACCCGCATCACCGGCTATCTGCCGGACGAAGTAGTCGGTCGCACGGCCTTCGAGCTGGACATCTGGGCCTACCCCGAAGAGCGCGTGCGCATGATCGAGCACCTGACCCAGCAGGGCCAGGTGCTGCACATGGAAATGCATGGCCGGCATCGAGACGGCGAGGTGCGTCTGGTCGACGTTTCCGTGCAACCCATCGAGCTCAATGGCGTGCCCTGCCTGCTGCTCACCGCGCGCGATATCAGCGAACTGAAGCAGGCGCAGGCGCAGGTACAGCACCTGGCCTACCACGATGCGTTGACCAACCTGCCCAACCGCGCCCTGCTGATGGATCGCCTGACCCAGCAGATCGCCCTGCTCAAGCGCCATGATCTGCGCGGCGCCCTGCTGTTCCTCGACCTCGACCACTTCAAGCACATCAACGACTCGCTCGGCCATCCTGTCGGCGACTCCGTGCTGCGCCTGGTCACTGCGCGCCTGGAGGCCAGTGTGCGTCTGGAGGACACCGTGGCCCGCCTCGGCGGCGACGAATTCGTGGTGCTGCTCTCCGGTCTGGAGGGCAAGCGCTCGGAGGTCACCCGCCACGTTCGCCAGGTCGCCGACAAGCTGCGCCAGCTACTGGCCGAACCGATGCTGCTGGACGGCCACCGCCTGCAGGTGACCCCGAGCATCGGCGTCGCCCTGATTCCCGATCACGGCAATACCCCGGCGGATTTGCTAAAACGCGCCGATATCGCCCTCTATCGCGCCAAGGACTCCGGGCGCAACGCCATCCAGCTGTTTCGCACCACCATGCAGGACGCCGCCAGCGCCCGTCTGCGCCTGGAGAACGATCTGCGCCTGGCCCTGGCGCGCGGCGAGTTCGAACTGCACTTCCAGCCTCAGGTCGATGCTTGTGATGGCAAGGTGGTCGGCGCCGAGGCATTGCTGCGCTGGCAGCATCCGCAGTTGGGCCCACAGTCGCCCGCGCAGTTCATCCAGGTACTCGAAGAGAGCGGGCTGATCGTCGAGGTCGGTGGCTGGGTGTTGGCCGAGGCCTGCCATTTCTGCTCGCGCCTGATGGCAGATGGATTGGTCGACGGCGAACGCTTCAGCCTGTGCGTCAACATCAGCCCGCGACAATTTCGCCAGCATGACTTCGTCGACCGGGTCGCCAGCAGCCTGCGCAACAGCCAGCTACCCAACGCCATGCTCAAACTGGAGATCACCGAAGGCATCGTCATTCAGAATATTGATGACACCGTCGGCAAGATGTTGCGCCTGAAAAAGCACGGCGTCAGCTTCGCCATGGACGATTTCGGCACAGGTTACAGCTCGCTGACCTATCTCAAGCGCCTGCCGGTGGACATGCTGAAGATCGATCAGTCCTTCGTGCGTGACGCCACCCACGATCCCAACGATGCCGAGATCATCCGTGCCATCGTCGCCATGGCGCGCAGCCTGGGCCTGGCGCTGATCGCCGAGGGTGTGGAGCAGCAGGACCAACTGGACTTTCTACAAGCGCAGGGTTGCCACCTCTATCAGGGCTACCTGTTCAGCAAACCGCTACCGCAGGAGGCCTTTCGTGAACTACTGGAAAGGCAGCGAGCGTAACCTGTCAGCACCCTCGGTGCGCACGGCGCACCCTGCCTATCGCTTGA
>NZ_JAOCLK010000035.1:0-52649 GCF_029845265.1 Ectopseudomonas oleovorans | reverse complement strand
AATATTGCCTGGCGGTATCGCGCAGCAAGTTTCCGTTCTGGCCCTCGAAGTCCAGCTGATCGGATAGAGTGCGAGAAAGCCCGGAGTGCGCCGGGTAGCCGGCGCCGATCCGTGGTCGGGGATGGTGCGAAGCGCTGTGATACACTTTCGCCCATTTTCCACGAGCATCGAGCCCCATGAGTCGTAACGATCTGCCCCGAGCCTCCAGTCTCAATATCTATCTGCGCCTGCTGCGTTACGTCAAACCCTACATGGGCTTCTTCCTGATCAGTATCCTCGGATTTCTGATCTTCGCCTCCACTCAGCCGATGCTCGGCTACATCCTCAAGTACTTCGTCGACGGCCTTTCCAATCCGGATGTCAGCCTGTTTGCCAGCGTGCCCTATCTCTCCGAGGTCGAGTTTCTGGCGAGCATGAACCTGCTGCAGACAGTACCCTTGCTGATCGTCTTGATAGCGCTATGGCAAGGCATCGGTTCGTTCCTGGGTAACTACTTTCTGGCCAAGGTGTCGCTCGGGCTGGTGCATGACTTGCGTCTGGCGCTTTTCGACAAGTTGCTGGTGCTACCCAATCGCTATTTCGACAACAACAATTCGGGACACCTGATTTCCCGCATCACCTTCAACGTGACCATGGTCACGGGCGCCGCGACCGACGCAATCAAGGTGGTGATCCGCGAAGGCATGACGGTGATCTTCCTGTTCGCCACCCTGTTGCTGATGAATTGGAAGCTGACGCTGGTGATGGTGGCCATCCTGCCTCTGATCGGGTTGATGGTCGTCAGTGCGAGTCGCAAGTTCCGCAAACAGAGCAAGAAGATCCAGGTCGCCATGGGCGACGTTACCCATGTTGCCTCCGAGACCATCCATGGTTATCGGGTAGTGCGCAGTTTCGGTGGCGAATCCTACGAATCGGAGCGCTTCCAGACGGCGTCCAGGGACAATACGCACAAGCAGATGCGCATGACCAAGACCGGTGCGGTGTACACGCCGATGCTGCAACTGGTGATCTACAGCGCGATGGCCGTGCTGATGTTTCTGGTGCTCTTCATGCGTGGTGACGCGTCGGCAGGGGATCTGGTCGCCTACATCACGTTGGCAGGCCTGTTGCCCAAGCCGATCAGGCAGTTGTCCGAGGTCAGTTCGACCATCCAGAAGGGCCTGGCGGGAGCGGAAAGCATTTTCGAGCAATTGGATGAAGCGCCCGAGATTGACGGTGGTACGCAGGTGCGTGACCGGGTGTCGGGACGGCTTGAGGTTCGCAACCTGAGCTTCAATTACGCGGGCAGTGACAAGGCCGTTCTGGAGGACATCAGTTTCGTTGCCGAACCTGGCCAGATGGTTGCGCTGGTGGGGCGTTCCGGTAGCGGAAAATCGACGTTGGCCAACCTCATTCCACGCTTTTATCAGCACGAGAATGGGCAGATTCTGCTCGATGACCTGGGGGTCGAGCAATACACGCTGCGCAATCTGCGCCGGCACATCGCGCTGGTGACCCAGCATGTCACGCTGTTCAACGACACGGTGCGCAACAACATCGCCTATGGCGACCTTGCCGGGGCGCCTCTCGAGGCGGTCCAGCGGGCCGCAGCGGATGCCTATGCGGCCGAGTTTATCGAGAAGATGCCGCAGGGTTACGAAACGCTGGTGGGTGAGAACGGAGTGCTGCTTTCGGGAGGCCAGCGCCAGCGCCTGGCCATTGCCCGTGCGTTGCTCAAGGATGCACCCCTGCTGATTCTCGACGAAGCGACCTCGGCGCTGGACACGGAGTCCGAGCGGCATATCCAGGCTGCCCTGGATCAGGTGATGAAGGGGCGTACGACGCTGGTGATCGCCCACCGTCTGTCGACGATCGAGAAGGCCGATCTGATTCTCGTCATGGATCAGGGGCGTATTGTCGAGCGCGGGAGTCATTCCCAATTGCTGGCGCTCAATGGCTATTACGCACGCCTTCACGCCAAGCAGTTCGAGGAGGGCGGCTCCTCTGCCGATGCAGAAGAGGACGTCTGAACCTTTCAGGTGGCACTGCGTGAAGGTTGGCGGGCGTCGCTGCGATTCTGCGGCGCGCAGCCTCCAGTCCGGTGCCGCTCCTCTGTCCCGGCAGGCGTTGCCTGCCATGCTATGATCCACTCCGTTTTTTCCTCTTTGGAGCGCTCATGAAGCTGACCATGCCCCGTTACGACCAAGCCCCCGTTCTGGTGGTGGGTGACGTGATGCTTGACCGTTACTGGCATGGCGGGACGTCGCGGATTTCACCTGAGGCGCCGGTGCCGGTGGTGCGGGTCGAGCAGATCGAGGATCGTCCCGGTGGCGCGGCCAACGTGGCGCTGAACATTGCTGCGCTCGGTGCTCCGGCCTTGCTGGTGGGCGTTACCGGCGAGGATGAGGCGGCCGACAGCCTGACCGACAGCCTCAACGGCGCGGGTGTCGAGGCGCATTTCCAGCGGCTCGATGACCAGCCGACGATCGTCAAGCTGCGCGTCATGAGTCGCCATCAGCAGTTGCTGCGCATGGATTTCGAGGAGCCTTTCGCCACCGACACCCAGGCCCTGGCCCGCCAGGTCGAGGCGCTGCTCGCCGGGGTCAAGGTGCTGGTGCTGTCCGACTATGGCAAGGGTGCCTTGCAGAACCATCAGGCGCTGATTCAGGCGGCGCGTGCCAGGGGTATTCCGGTGCTGGCCGACCCCAAGGGCAAGGATTTCTCCATCTACCGCGGCGCCAGCCTGATCACCCCCAATCTGCACGAGTTCGAAACCATCGTCGGCGGCTGTGCCGACGAGGCCGAACTGGTCAGCAAGGGCGCCAAGCTGATGGCCGAGCTGGAGCTGGGCGCGCTGCTGGTGACGCGCGGCGAGCATGGCATGACCCTGCTGCGCCCGGGGCATGCTCCGCTGCATCTGCCGGCGCGTGCCCGTGAGGTGTTCGACGTCACGGGCGCTGGTGATACGGTGATTTCCACCCTGGCGGCCTCCATCGCCGCGGGCGAGGAGCTGCCGCAGGCGGTGGCCCTGGCCAACCTGGCCGCCGGCATCGTGGTCGGCAAGCTCGGCACCGCGGCCATCAGTGCCCCCGAGCTGCGCCGCGCCGTGCAGCGCGAGGAAGGTTCCGAGCGTGGTGTGCTGAGCCTGGATCAACTGCTCATCGCCATCGAGGATGCGCGGGCTCACGGCGAGAAGATCGTATTCACCAATGGCTGCTTCGATATTCTCCATGCCGGCCACGTGACCTATCTGGAACAGGCCCGCGCGCAGGGCGACCGCCTGATCGTGGCGGTCAATGACGATGCCTCGGTCAGTCGCCTGAAAGGTTCGGGGCGTCCGATCAATGCCGTCGACCGCCGTATGGCCGTGTTGGCCGGCCTCGGTGCGGTGGACTGGGTGGTGAGCTTCAGCGAGGACACGCCCGAGCGCCTGCTCAAGCAGGTGCAGCCGGATGTGCTGGTCAAGGGCGGCGACTACGGTATTGATCAGGTGGTAGGTGCCGATATCGTCCAGGCCTATGGCGGCGAAGTGCGCGTACTCGGGCTGGTGGAGAACAGCTCCACCACCGCCATCGTCGAGAAGATCCGCAGCAAGTAACGCATTGCGTATGGCATCGCCCGTTGGCTCTGGTGTGCGCAATGTCTGTCAGTTGGCAGCAGAGATTTCTTCGGGCACACACCGAACAGGTCTGTATGCCTGCGCAGATGGGCATTCACAGCCAACTCCTCCATTCAGGCTCCCGCTTTTGCGGGAGTGCCGTTGAATGGATGGAGGATATTCCTAGAAACGGAAGACTTCCGTATTGATCTTGATCGGTTCTGCCACCGGGATCTTCGGCCCGGCAGCGGCTGGGTCCTGCGGTTTGGCTTTGGCCACCGGAGGCTTCTTGCGCGGCGGCTCAGGGGTAGGCTCGGCTGCAGCGATGGGTTGAATGGCCACAGCCAGTTCAGCCGCCAGACGTTGCAGCAAGACACTCTGCGCCTTGACCTGTTCGGCCATGGGCCCACCGTGCGCTTCTTCCAAACGAATCAGCCGGCTGTCGCGCAGTTGTCCGCGGCGGTCGAGCAAGCGCCACTGAGCTTCCAGCACGGCAGGTTGAGTCGGGCCGGAATCCAGGCGGGTGATGGTCAGCATGACCTGTGCATCGGCACTGAAGCCTGGTGCCGCCGGCGCCAGGGCCAGGCGCTGGCTGTCCAGGCGCCAGGCCAGTTGGCGCAGCAACTGCTGGTCGATGTCGTTGGCCAGGCCGCTGGCCCAGCGAGCGTCCTGCGCGGCCACCAGGCTGCCATCGGCCTGACGTTGCAGCAGATTTTGCTGGCGCAGGTAATCGGCCACGCTGATCGGGCCGACCAGTACGGTCACACCGTTGTCCTGGGTCGGCGTCACGGCCTGGCCGCTGTCGAGTTGGTAAAGGGGAACCGGCTTCTGCTGCAGCAGACTGCAACCACTCAATACGAGCAGCGTGGTCAGAAGCAGAGCCACAGGGCGTACTACAGTCATCATTAATTCCAGGCAGCCGCTTCTGGGGCAGCTGCATATCGATCCCATATCATGCTGTGGGGTCATTTGTGCATGACCCGGGGCGCGTATCATCCGTCAAACCGCGCTACGACTCCAGCCTTGCCTGCTGGCTGGTAGCGCGGATATCCCGGACGAACGGGGGCGTGTTGCCGACGCTATTCCACCAGCAGCTGGTCGACACGCTGGAAGCCGCGCGGCAGCTTGTTACCGCGGCGGCCGCGCTCGCCCTTGTAATGCTCGAGGTCGTCGGCTTTGAGTGTCAGGGTACGCTTCCCGGCCTGCAAAACCAAATTGGCGCCGCTGGGCAGTACGGCCAGATCGGTCAGATATTCCTCACGCGAGGCTACGCGCTCGCCGGGAATGCCGATGATCTTGTTGCCCTTGCCTTTACCCAGTTGCGGCAGATCGGCGACCTTGAACAGCAGCAGGCGACCTTCGGTAGTCACCGCGGCCAACCAGTCGTCTTCCAGACTGGTGACGGGCTTCGGTGCGACCACTTTGGCGCCATTGGGCAGGGTCAGCAGTGCCTTGCCTGCCTTGTTCTTGGCCTGCAGATCCTCGCCCTTGACCACGAAGCCGTAGCCGGCATCGGAGGCGATCACGTACAGCGCGCTGTCTTCGGGCAGCATCACGCACTCGAAGGTGGCACCCGGCGGTGGGGTCAGGCGACCGGTGAGCGGCTCGCCCTGGCCACGTGCCGAAGGCAGTGAGTGGGCCGCGAGCGAATAGCTCCTGCCGGTCGAGTCGATAAACACCGCGTACTGGTTCGAGCGCCCGGGCGCGGCGGCCTTGAAGCCGTCGCCGGCCTTGTAGGACAGGCCGGTGGCATCGATGTCGTGGCCCTTGGCACAACGCACCCAGCCTTTTTCCGAGAGCACCACGGTGACCGGCTCGGTCGGCATCAGCTCGGTTTCAGAAAGGGCCTTAGCCTCGGCGCGGGCGACGATCGGCGAGCGGCGGTCATCGCCGTACTTCTCCGCGTCCTCGATGATTTCCTTGCGTACCAGCTTCTTCAGCTTGGCTTCGCTGCCGAGCAGGGCCAGGAGTTTCTCGCGCTCCTTGGCCAGTTCGTCCTGCTCGCCACGGATCTTCATCTCTTCCAAGCGAGCCAATTGGCGCAGGCGAGTGTCGAGAATGTAGTCGGCCTGCACGTCGGTGAGGCCGAAACGCTCCATCAACACCGGCTTGGGCGAATCCTCGCTGCGAATGATGCGAATGACTTCATCGAGGTTGAGGAAGGCGATCAGCAAACCTTCCAACAGGTGCAGGCGGCGTTCGACTTTGTCCAGGCGGAACTGCAAGCGGCGGCGCACGGTGCCGACGCGGTACACCAGCCACTCGCTGAGCAGGGTGCGCAGGTCCTTGACCTGCGGCTTGCCGTCGAGGCCGATGACGTTGGTGTTGACCCGGTAGCTGGATTCCAGGTCGGTGGTAGCGAACAGGTGGGTCATCAGCTCGTCGGCATCGACGCGGTTGGAGCGCGGGATGATGACGATGCGGCAGGGGTTCTCGTGGTCCGACTCGTCACGCAGGTCGGCGACCATCGGCAGCTTCTTGGCCTGCATCTGCGCGGCGATCTGCTCCAGTACCTTGGCCCCGGACACCTGGTGCGGCAGGGCAGTGACGACGATGTCGCCGTCCTCGATGCGATAGACGGCGCGCATACGTACCGAGCCGCGGCCGGTCTCGTAGATCTTCAGCAGGTCGGCCTTGGGCGTGATGACCTCGGCTTCGGTAGGGAAGTCCGGGCCCTGAATATGCTCGCAGAGCTGCTCGACCGTGGCGCCCGGCTCATCGAGCAGGCGTACGCAGGCGGCGGCGACTTCGCGCAGGTTATGCGGCGGCACATCGGTGGCCATGCCCACGGCGATGCCGGTGGTGCCATTCAACAAGAGGTTGGGCAGGCGCGCCGGCAGGGTCGCCGGCTCGTTCAGGGTGCCGTCGAAGTTGGGTACCCAGTCGACGGTGCCCTGGCCCAGCTCGGACAGCAGCACCTCGGAGTAGCGCGACAGGCGCGCCTCGGTGTAGCGCATGGCAGCGAAAGATTTGGGATCGTCCGGCGCACCCCAGTTGCCCTGGCCGTCGACCAGGGTGTAGCGGTAGCTGAACGGCTGCGCCATCAGCACCATGGCTTCATAGCAGGCGCTGTCGCCGTGCGGGTGGAACTTGCCGAGCACGTCACCGACGGTACGCGCGGATTTCTTGTGCTTGGCGTCGGCATCCAGGCCCAATTCGCTCATGGCGTAGATGATGCGCCGTTGTACGGGTTTCAGGCCGTCGCCGATGTGCGGCAGGGCGCGGTCCATGATCACGTACATGGAGTAGTTGAGATAAGCCTGCTCGGTGAAATCGGCGAGTGACCGGCGTTCAACGCCTTCCAGGCTCAAATCGAGGGATTCGCTCATGCGGGCCTCATTGCAAGGTTGATTGGCGCAGCACCAGGGTGCCGCCCTTCTGACTGAATTCGAGTTGTTTCAGGGCGCTCATGCCCAGCAGCACTTCGTCGCCGTCCATGCCTGGGGCGATCAGTGCGGCGACGTCACGCAGTTCGATATCGCCCAGGCGCAGGCTGTCCAGGCGTGTGCGATGCCCGGTGGCACGGCCGTTGGCCGTGCTGATGATGATCGGCGCACCACGTTGCAGGCCAAGACGCTCGGCCACCGCGCTGGGTATTGCCACCTGGGTGGCGCCAGTGTCGAGCAGAAAGGTCACGTCATGCCCATCGATCTGGCCATTGACCAGGTAGTGACCCTGACGACTGCTGGCCAGGCTCACCTCGACGAAACCATCGCCATGCACCGACTGCGGCGTCTGGTTGGGGTTGCGCTGGCGATCTTCCCAGTTACCGAAGAAGTGCGTGGCCAGCAGCAGGCCGGCGCCCCAGGCGAGCACCAACATCACTCGTCCGGCACCACGACCTGGCGTCTGTTCGCTCACGGGCGCCGGCTCCAGCCGCCCTTGGGCGCGGCAAAACGCCAGACGATGGGGCGCTCTTCGCCATCGGCGCGGGTCTGGCTGCCGTTGTCGACGCCGATCCAGGCGCCATCCTTGTCGATCCACAGCGCTTCGGCCATGCCGTAGTCCGGTGCGTAGCGGCGTGGTTCGCTCAGGGCTTCGCTGGCGAACGACCAGCAGATCTCCGCGACACCATCGCTCAGGGTGCGCCGGCAGATACGGTGGGCCTGACGCTCCAGGGTAAAGAGCTTTTCACCGAAATAGGCCAGGCCGGAGAAGTCGCGTGGTGCCATATGGCCGCCGAGCGCTTCGGGCGACGCCTCGTCACCGCTTTCGCTGGTCAGCACGCAGCCGCCGGTACAACGCCAACTGCTGCCGCGACGATGCAGTACAGTGAGGCCGCGGCGGCGCTGTTCGGCAGCCAGCCACAGGCGGTCACCGGCCGGATCGATGGCGATGCCTTCGAAGCCCTGGTTGAAATGCAGCAGCATGCCGCTGGCGCGCGCCTGGCGTACCAGGCCGCTGGGCAGGTTGAGCCACTGCGCATTGCCGTTGCTGCTCACCTGCAGTACGGCGGCGCGGGTTTCGCTGACCAGATAGCGGTTACCCTGCGCGTCGCAGGACATTCCCTCGAAATCCAGTGCGCCACCGCGTACCAGGCCGGCCGCCCAGTTGCGCATGCGCAGGCCCCAGGGCAGGGCGCTCTCGGGGGGGGCGGGGGCAACGAAGGTTTCTGCTTCGGCGCGCAGCAGCCCTTCTTCTCTATGCAGTTGATAGAGACGGTCGTCGTCACGGTCGGAAACTGCCCACAGCGTTTCGCCGCACAGGGCCAGGCCGGACAGGTTGCCGCCCGGCATTTCTGTCACCGGGTATTCAGCTTGTAACGTCAGTTCTTCCAGCACCACTGGCTCGGCGTTCGCGACGCCGGCCAACAGACCGAGTGCAAGGAGGTGATTACGCATCAGGCCAGTACCTCGGCCAGGTTGCCCTTGGTTTCCAGCCAGCTCTTGCGATCACCAGCGCGTTTTTTCGCCAGCAGCATGTCCATCACTTCGCGGGTGCCTTCGAAATCATCCAGGGTCAGTTGCACCAGACGCCGGGTGTTGGGGTCCATGGTGGTTTCGCGCAACTGCGGCGGGTTCATCTCGCCGAGGCCCTTGAAGCGGGTGACCTGTGGCTTGCCGCGACGTTTCTCGGCCACCAGGCGGTCGAGGATGCCGTCGCGCTCGGCGTCGTCCAGAGCGTAGAAGATCTCCTTGCCCAGGTCGATGCGATACAGCGGCGGCATGGCCACGTAGACGTGACCGGCATCCACCAGCGGGCGGAAGTGACGGACGAACAGGGCACAGAGCAGGGTGGCGATGTGCAGGCCGTCGGAGTCGGCGTCGGCAAGGATGCAGATCTTGCCGTAGCGCAGCCCGGAGAGGTCGCTGGAGCCGGGATCGATACCGACGGCCACGGCGATATCGTGTACTTCCTGCGAGGCCAGGACTTCGCTGCCGTCCACTTCCCAGGTGTTCAGGATCTTGCCGCGCAGCGGCATGATGGCCTGGAACTCCTTGTCGCGTGCCTGCTTGGCGCTGCCGCCGGCCGAGTCACCCTCGACCAGGAACAGCTCGCAACGCAGCGGGTTCTGCCCCGCGCAGTCGGCCAGCTTGCCGGGCAGCGCCGGGCCCTGGGTGATCTTCTTGCGTTCGACCTTCTTGCCCGCCTTGAGGCGACGACCGGCGTTGCTGATGGCCAGCTCGGCCAGTTGCAGGCCGGTTTCCGGGTGGGCGTTGAGCCACAGGCTGAAGGCATCCTTGACCACGCCGGAGACGAAGGCGGCTGCCTCGCGCGAGGACAGGCGCTCCTTGGTCTGGCCAGAGAACTGCGCATCCTGCATCTTCATCGAGAGGACGAAGGCGATGCGCTCCCAGACGTCTTCCGGGGCCAGCTTGACGCCGCGCGGCAGCAGGTTGCGGAACTCGCAGAACTCGCGCATGGCATCCAGCAGGCCCTGGCGCAGGCCATTGACGTGGGTGCCGCCCTGGGCGGTGGGAATCAGGTTGACGTAGCTTTCCTGCACCGCGTCGCCGCCCTCGGGCAGCCACAGCAGCGCCCAGTCCACGGCTTCCTTGTTGCCGGCCAGGCTGCCAACGAAGGGCTCGGCCGGCAGGCGCTCGAACTCGCTGACGGCATCGACCAGGTAGGAGCGCAGGCCGTCCTCGTAATGCCACTCGACCTTCTCGCCCGAGGCTTTGTCTTCGAAGCTGACGTTCAGGCCCGGGCAGAGTACGGCCTTGGCCTTGAGCACATGCTTGAGGCGGCTGACGGAGAACTTGAAGGAGTCGAAATACTTGGCATCCGGCCAGAAATGCACGCTGGTGCCGGTGTTGCGTTTGCCGACAGTACCGATGACTTGCAACTCGCTGGCCTTGAAGCCATCGGCGAAGCTCATCTGGTACTCGTTGCCGTCACGCTTGACGGTGACCACCACGCGGGTCGACAGGGCGTTGACCACGCTGATGCCGACGCCATGCAGGCCGCCGGAGAACTGGTAGTTCTTGTTGCTGAACTTGCCGCCGGCGTGCAGCTTGGTGAGGATCAGCTCGACGCCCGGTACGCCTTCTTCCGGGTGGATATCCACCGGCATGCCGCGACCATCGTCGAGCACCTCCAGCGAGTTGTCCTCGTGGAGGATCACCTGGATCGACTTGGCGTGCCCGGCCAGGGCTTCGTCGACGCTGTTGTCGATCACTTCCTGGGCCAGGTGGTTGGGGCGCGTGGTGTCGGTGTACATGCCCGGGCGCTTGCGCACCGGGTCGAGGCCGGAAAGGACTTCGATGGCGTCTGCGTTATAAGAGCTCGCACTCATATCATTTCACCGCCGCGTTGCTGCCGAAAAGCGCGCCAGGCAAGGCGCGGGATGCCGCCAATGGCGTTCCCTTGGCAAGTCCCGCAACACCGCCTGGCGTGCTTTTCGGCGCAACCCGAAGGGACGGGGCCATTTCGCTACGGCGCTGCGTCAGTCGTCGCTCATTTGGAATAACCAAACCACTCTCCTCCTTTCTTGCTCCGTAGCGAAATGGCCGCCGTCGCGGCAATGAAATGATATGAGTGCGAGCTCCGAGCTGGGCCATAGGGTCTCTTGGTCATCAATTGAATGCGGAAAAGTCGGTATCGCGCCAGAGTGTGGCGCTAATGTCGGCGAATGCGAAGAGTGCCGGCAGGTGTTCGGTAAAGCCCTGGAAGCCGTGGTCACCACCGGCCTGGATGCGCAGGGCACAGGCGCGGTAATAGCGCTCGGCGTCGCGGTAGTCGAGGGTTTCGTCGCCGGTTTGCAGCCACACCTGGTAGCGGCTGGCGTCCAATGGCGGCGCCACCTCCAGTTCGGCCAGGGCGTGGACGTGATCCGCGGTCAGGTCCCAGGTCTCGTCGCTGTAGTAGTTCTTTTGCGGGCCCAGGTAGCCATCGAAGCGCAGGTGCGGCTTTACGGCTGGATTGATCAGCAGCGCCTTGAGCCCGTGCTGTTCGGCCAGGTAAGTGGCGTAATAGCCGCCCAGGGAGCTGCCCACCAGCAGCGGCGCGCCGAGTTCGCTGATCAGCGCCTGCAACTGGGCGATGGCCTGACGCGGATGATGATGCAGGGCCGGTACGCGCAACTGGTTTTCCAGACCCAGGTGGGCCATGGCGCGGCTCAACTGGCTGGCCTTGTGCGAGGCCGGCGAACTGTTGAGGCCGTGAATATAGAGAATGGATGCAGTCATGGTGCGGGAGGCTACTACAAAAAGCAGCGCTAAGCTGTAAGCGGCAAGCTGCAGGAAACAGCAGAGCGTGTCTGTCAGGATACGCGTTTGGCGTGGGCCTGCCGCTGTTTCAATATCCTTTGACGCTGTAATCGATTTCGAACGTGATGCCGGTTACGCGCGAGACGCCGGTATCCAGCGTGCCATCGGCATACAGGCGCAGCCAGCGGTAGCCAGGGGCTTCGCTGTCCACCTGGAACTCCTCGCTGCCCGGCGCGAACTGCACGCAGGTCGAAGGCGAGGCGAGCAGGCGCAGATTGCCGCGCTGCTGGTCGAACTCCTGATGGATATGCCCCCAGAGCACGGTGCGCGCCTGCGGGTAGCGGTCGAGCACGGCGAACAGGGCGTCGGGGTTGCGCAGGCCGATGGGTTCCATCCACTTGCAGCCGATGGCGACCGGATGGTGGTGCAGGCAGATCAGGTGATGGCGCTGCGGCGCTTCGCTGAGGGCGCGTTCGAGCAGTTCGAGTTGGCCGTCGGCAAGAAAGCCGGGCACCGCGCCGGGGATCGAGGAGTCGAGCATGACGATGCGCCAGGCACCAAGGTCGATTACCGGCTCCAGCAGCTCGCTGCCCTGGCAGGCAGCCTGCATGGGGGGGATTTCGTCATGGTTGCCGGCCAGCCAGCGGGTTGGTGCGTCGATGGCTGAGGTGAGTTGGCGAAAGCGCTGATACGACGCTTCGCTGCCATCCTGCGAAAGATCACCTGTAGCCAGAATCAGGTCGATCTGCGGCTGCTCCTGCAGGACCCGTTCGATCACCCGCTGCAGGCTGTCGCACGTATCCATGCCCAGCAGCTTGCCGTCCGCTTCGGCGAACAGATGGCTGTCGGACAACTGCACCAGCAGTACCGAGGAATCAGTGGATTGGGTGGGCAGGCTCGGCAAGACCGTCTCCTAGGGCGCAATCGGGTGAATTATGGTGGTTGCTGCAGTAAAGGGAAAACCCGGGAAGCAGACGCAGGTCACAGAAAAACACCAGAAGCGCTGTTTGCCATCGTTCGCGACAGTCGTCAGGCAGGGCGGGCCATCCAAACAATACAACGCCGCGCTATCGGCCAGGCACCGAAAAGCTTGATCGCCGGCTTACATCACCGGCTGCGGTTCGTGCCCGCAGGCCAGGCAATGGCTCAGCCATTCGCCGAGGAACAGGTTGAGCTGACTCTTCTCGTCCGGCTGGTGCATGGCGGCATTCGGGTATGGGTAGCGAATATGCAGGCGCCGCGCGTTCTCGGCGCCCACCACCTCGGCCATGCGCGCATCGTGATACACCCGCACTTCCAGCTGCGGCACCGGCAGCCAGGGCAGGCTGTGTTCCTGGCGCACGCACAGGGTGGTGGTGTAGGGGCAACTTTCCAACACGTCCAGCGCCAGCACGCCGAGCAGATGCTCACCCTGGCTCAGCGCCACGCGGCGGCTTTCCGTGTGCTCACGCATGTTCGGCAGCAGGCGCATCAGGCGCGCGTAGTTGGCCTCGCAAGCCGCTTGCAGCTCGACCAGGTCGACCCGATAGCGCTCGCGTAGCAGATTCACGACCACATGCCCCGCACTTCGTCGCGGTTCAGCGCCAGCCATTGCAGGGCGATGATGCTGGCCGCGTTGTTGATGCGTCCGTCGCGTACGGCTGCCAGGGCATCGGCCAGCGGCATCACATGCACGCGAATGTCCTCGCCCTCCTCGGGCAGGCCATGCACGCCACCGGCACCGCTACTGTCGCAGCGACCCAGAAACAGATGGACGAACTCATCGGAGCCGCCAGGGGAGGGGAAATACTGGGTAATTGGCCACAGCGGGCCAAGAATCAGATCGGCTTCTTCGACCGCTTCGCGGCGGGCGACTTCCTCGGGCTCCTCGTCCTTGTCGATCAGCCCGGCGACCAGCTCCAGCAGCCAGGGATTGTCGGCCTTGTCCATGGCACCGACACGGAACTGCTCGATCAGCACCACTTCATCGCGCTGCGGGTCGTAAGGCAGCACGCAGACGGCATCGTGGCGCACGAACAGCTCGCGGGTCAGTTGCGGGCCCATGTTGCCGGCGAACTGGCGATGGCGCAGCTTGATCCGGTCGAGGCGATAGAAGCCGCGAAAGCAGTTCTCGCGCTCGATGATGTCGATGTCGTCTTTGTTCATTGCACTCCCCAGATGGTCGTAACGGGCCAAACTACGGCCCGTTACGCATCACACTAGCGAGCATCCGCCCCGCCGATCAAGCCTGGCTGACGGAAAGTACGCCGTTACACCTTCTGGTACAGCTGGCTACCCTGCGCCTTGAACTCCGCAGCCTTGGCCTGCATGCCCTGTTCGGCGTCCAGGTCGACGGCGTCGATGCGCTGATCCTTGGCGTATTCACGCACTTCCTGGGTGATCTTCATCGAGCAGAACTTCGGCCCGCACATGGAGCAGAAGTGCGCGACCTTGGCCGAATCCTTCGGCAGCGTCTCATCGTGGTAAGCGCGTGCAGTGTCCGGGTCCAGCCCCAGGTTGAACTGATCTTCCCAGCGGAACTCGAAGCGCGCCTTGGACAGTGCGTTGTCGCGGATCTGTGCGCCCGGGTGACCTTTTGCCAGGTCGGCGGCATGCGCGGCGATCTTGTAGGTGATGATGCCGGTCTTCACGTCATCCTTGTTCGGCAGGCCCAGGTGCTCCTTGGGTGTGACGTAGCAGAGCATGGCGCAGCCGAACCAGCCGATCATCGCCGCGCCGATGCCGCTGGTGATGTGGTCGTAGCCCGGGGCGATGTCGGTGGTCAGCGGACCGAGGGTGTAGAACGGCGCTTCGTCGCAGCATTCGAGCTGTTTGTCCATGTTCTCCTTGATCAGTTGCATCGGCACGTGGCCGGGGCCTTCGATCATGCACTGCACGTCGTGCTTCCAGGCGATCTTGGTCAGCTCGCCGAGGGTTTCCAGTTCGCCGAACTGCGCTTCGTCGTTGGCGTCGGCAATCGAGCCCGGACGCAGGCCGTCGCCCAGCGAGAAGCTGACGTCGTAGGCCTTCATGATTTCGCAGATGTCGTCGAAATGGGTGTAGAGGAAGTTTTCCTTGTGGTGCGCCAGGCACCACTTGGCCATGATCGAGCCGCCGCGCGAAACGATGCCGGTGACGCGTTTGGCGGTCAGCGGCACGTAGCGCAGCAGAACACCGGCGTGGATGGTGAAGTAGTCCACACCCTGTTCGGCCTGCTCGATCAGGGTGTCACGGAACAGCTCCCAGGTCAGGTCCTCGGCGATGCCGCCGACCTTTTCCAGGGCCTGGTAGATCGGCACGGTGCCGATCGGCACGGGGCTGTTACGGATGATCCACTCGCGGGTCTCGTGGATGTGCTTGCCGGTGGACAGGTCCATCACCGTATCCGAGCCCCAACGGATGCCCCAGGTCAGCTTGGCCACTTCTTCCTCGATGCTCGATCCCAGCGCCGAGTTGCCGATATTGCCGTTGATCTTCACCAGGAAGTTACGGCCGATGATCATCGGCTCCAATTCGACGTGGTTGATGTTGGCCGGGATGATGGCGCGGCCACGGGCGACTTCGCTGCGCACGAACTCGGGAGTGATTTCTTTCGGAATGCTGGCGCCGAAGCTGTGGCCGGCGTGCTGCTCATTGAGCAGGCCGGCTTCACGCGCTTCGGCCAGCTTCATGTTTTCGCGGATGGCGACGTATTCCATCTCCGGAGTGATGATGCCTTTCTTGGCGTAGTGCATCTGGCTGACGTTGTGCCCGGCCTTGGCCCGGCGCGGGTTGCGCACGTGGGCGAAGCGCATCGCCGACAGCTCGGCATCGTTGAGGCGGCGCTGGCCGAACTCCGAGGACAGGCCCGGCAGCTTTTCGGTATCGCCGCGATCCTCGATCCAGGCGCTGCGCACGTCGGCCAGGCCCTTGCGCACGTCGATGGTGACGTTCGGGTCGGTGTAGGGGCCGGAGGTGTCGTAGACGGTGACTGGCGCATTGATCTCACCGCCAAAGTCGGTCGGCGTCACGTCCAGGCTGATCTCGCGCATCGGCACGCGGATGTCCGGGCGCGAGCCTTGTACGTAGACTTTCTGCGAACGGGGGAAGGGCTGTACCGACTGCTGGTCGACCTGGGCGCTTTCGCTCAGGTTCTTTTGTTGTTGTGTGTTCATCAAGGCTCTCTCCGGGATAGATGTCGGAGTTGGAACCTGAGCGGACGAAGGGCGCGAGATACACCGTGGGCGGTGCCGAGAGGACTCGCCGGTACACTGGCGAGGACATCTTGTTCCCTACGCAGGCCTTAACCTGATCAGGTTCAACGGGATCCGGCAGCTGCCAATCTCAGCCCCGCATTTGGGGCACCCCGACAAGAACTTGGGCAGTCTAAACAAGCTGATAGGAGAAAACCAACTCGGTGGTCAATAAATATCGACCCATGCGTCGGAAAGCGACTGCTCACGCTGCTGATGGCGGATTGTTGCCGACGAGCAACATAGCTTGCCGCCAGCTAGACTGATGCCGTCCATGGCGCGCTTGACCCCTGCCTGCAGCGGGCCGTAGCCTTGCCGATTACCGCCTAATGAAGGATCGACATCCATGTTGCGCAGACTTTTCCTGGCAATCGCCGTGGCCGCCGCTTCGGTGGCTCTGGTTCAGGCCGCAGAGGCCCCGCTGTCCAGCAAGACCGACCTGGTCACCGTGTATCAGGAAGCGGCGAAGAACAACGCGGATATCGCTGCCGCTCGCGCCGATTATCAGGCTCGCCGTGAAGTGGTGCCGCAAGCACGTGCCGGCCTGCTGCCCAACCTGTCCGCGGGCGCCAACTACGGCGATACGCGCACCGAAATAGATTCGCCCAGCGCCACTGTCTCGCGTAGCGGTCTGGTCTATCAGGCCAACCTCAGCCAGCCGCTGTTCCGTGCCGACCGCTGGTTCCAACTGCAGGCGGCTGAGGCCACCAGCGAGCAGGCTGCGCTGGAATTGTCTGCCACCGAGCAGAACCTGATCCTGCAGAGCGCCGAAACCTACTTCGCCGTGCTGCGCGCCCAGGACAGCCTGGCCTCGACCCGGGCCGAAGAGGCGGCCTTCAAGCGTCAGTTGGATCAGGCCAACGAGCGCTTCGACGTCGGCCTGTCCGACAAGACCGATGTGCTCGAGGCGCAGGCCGGGTTCGATACTGCCCGCGCCAACCGCTTGCACGCCGAGCGTGCAGTGGATGACGCCTTCGAAGCCCTGGTGACCCTGACCAACCGCGATTATCTGGCCGTCGAGGGGATCGTCCACACCCTGCCGGTGCTGGCGCCGACGCCGAATGATGCCAAGGCCTGGGTCGACACCGCCGCGGCACAAAACCTCAACCTGCAGGCCAGCCTTTACGCTGTGACGGCTGCCGAAGAGAACCTGCGGCAGCGCAAGGCCGGTCATGCGCCGACCCTGGATGCGGTGGCCAGCTACCAGCGGGGTGACAACGACAGCCTGGGCTTCAGCAACTCGAGCAACCGATTGCCTGGTCAGGATCCCTTCAGCGGCGACGTTTCGCAGCGCAGCATCGGCCTGCAATTGAACATCCCGCTGTACAGCGGCGGCCTGACCAGCTCGCAGGTGCGCGAGGCCTACCAGCGCCTCGGGCAGACTGAGCAACTGCGCGAGAGCCTGCGCCGTCAGGTGGTGCAGAACACCCGCAACCTGTTCCGTGCGGTGAACACCGATGTGGAGACCGTGCAGGCACGTCGCCAGTCGATCATCTCCAACCAGAGTGCGCTGGAGGCCACCGAGATCGGCTATCAGGTCGGTACCCGCAATATCGTCGACGTGCTCGACGCCCAGCGTCAGCTGTACAGCGCCGTGCGCAACTACAACGATGCGCGCTACGACTACATCCTCAACAACCTGCGCCTGAAGCAGGCAGCCGGCACCCTCAGCCCGGCCGATCTGGAAGCGCTGGGCAGTTTCCTCAAACCGGACTACAACCCGGACAAGGATTTCCTGCCGCCGGACCTGGCGTCTGCCGCCGAAGCACGCCTGCAGAACGCTCAGGATTTCTGAGGCAAGCGCTGGACCTTTCAAGTGCGGTTGCGTATCAGACAGAGCGTAGGGGGCGGGTGGCGAACCGCTTCAGCCAACCAACAGTGGCCGCTCTGGATGTGGTGGGCTGAAGCCCACCCTACCCGCCCTGACGATTGCCAGGCGTAGCCCGGATTACATCCGGCTACAGAAGACGCTGCAAGCCCTCCAGCAATCGCTGCAGCGCGCCCTGGTTGGCCTTGAGCACGCTAAGGCCGGCCTGGCTCATGCGCTGCATCTCGCTCGGTTCGTTCAGCAGCGCCACAACCTTGTCCGCCAACTGTCCGGCGTTTTCCACTTCGTTCAGGGCGCCGGCTTCGCGCAACTGCGCGGCGATTTCCAGGAAGTTGAACAGGTGCGGGCCGCTCAGCACGGGCTTGCCCAAAGCGGCCGGCTCCAGCAGGTTATGCCCGCCGTTGGCCACCAGGCTGCCACCGACGAAGGCGATATCCGCCAGGGCGTAGAGAAACAGCAGCTCACCCATGGTGTCGCCCAGCAGCACCTGATCGCTGGTTTGCACGGCTTCTCCCGTGGAGCGGCGGCGAGTGGTCAGGCTCTGGTTCATGCACAGGTTATGCACCGCGTTGAAGCGCTCGGGGTGACGCGGTACCAGGATCAGCAGGGCATCCGGTCGAGACTTCAGCAACTGGTGATGGGCGGCGAGGATGATCTCGTCCTCTCCGGCGTGGGTGCTGGCGGCGATCCATATCGGTCGAGTCGTGGCCTGCCATTGCTGGCGCAGGGCATCTGCGCGTTGCAGCAGTTCAGCATCGATCTTCAGGTCGAACTTGATCGAGCCGGTCACCTCCACGCACTCGGAGCGGGCGCCCAGATCGAGAAAGCGCTCGGCTTCGGTCTGAGTCTGCACGGCGATCAGCGACAGTTCAGCGAGCATCGGTGCGGTGAGCTTGCCGAGCCGGGCGTAACCCCGTGCCGAGCGTTCGGACAGTCTTGCGTTGGCCAGGGCGACCGGAATGCCGCGCTTGGCGCATTGGTGGATATGGTTCGGCCACAGCTCGGTTTCCATCACCACGGCCAGGCGCGGCTTTACGCGATTGATAAAACGCGCAGCGGCCCAAGGCAGGTCGTAAGGCAGGTAGCAGTGCTGCACGCTGTCGCCGAACAGTGCCTGGATGCGCTCGGAGCCGGTCGGCGTCATGCAGGTGACGGTGATCGGCAACTCGGGATAGTGCGCCTGCAGCGCGCGGATCATCGGCGCGGCGGCGATGCTCTCACCGACCGAGACCGCGTGCACCCAGATGCCGCCGGGTTTCATCGACGGCAGGCCAAGGGAGAAGCGTTCATTGATACGCCGGGCGTAAGTCGGCGCCTTGCGTGCGCGCAGGGCCAGACGCAGGGCGATCAGGGGCAGGGCGAGATGCAGCAGCAGGGTGTAGAGGAGTCTGTTCATGGGGGCGCAGCTTAGCAGGCTGTTGAAAAACTATCTGCGTTGCCACTGCTGCGTTAAAAACAGGCTCGTGCGCGAGTCCGATCAAAATGCTCATTTACAGCTCGTAAAGTCGAGCGCGACTCCGACCGTTTTTCGCCTGTTTTTGTGGGGCCGCCATCGGTATTGCATTGGCTGCCTCGCCTACGTTTTTCAACGGCCTGCTAGCGCCGCCCGCAATCCTCTGGAAGCACGATCACGCCTGCTGGCGCAGCAGTTCACGCGCCAGGCAGTCGGCCAGCCAGTTGGCAGCGGGGCCGAGCGCGCCGTCGCGACGGCAGACCAGCTCCACTACCAGTGGTAGGGGCGCCCAGTCGCTGCGCAGTTCCTGCAGGTGGCCCTGGTAGGTCGGGTACTGCGCTACGTGGCGGGGCAGCCAGGCCCAGCCAACGCCGCGTATCACCAGCTCGGCCATGACGTAGAAGCTGTCGGCGCGCCATACCAGCGGACTGATCTGCTCACCGCCGGGGTAGTGGCTGTCCTGCGGCGTCATCAGCAGTTGGCGGTGCTCGGCCAGGTCGCGACGTTCCACGCTATCGAGTTCGGCCAGCGGGTGTTGCGGGCTGCACACCGTGACCATCTCTATGGTGCCCAGGCGCTGGCTTTCCAGTTCCCTGGGCATCTGTTCGTGATGAAACAGCAGGCCCAGGTCGGCCTGGCGCTGGAGCAGCTTGCGCGCCACATCACCCTGCGCGCCGCTGGAGAGCTGAACCTCCAGCAGGGGGAAGGCTTCGGCCAGTGCTTCCAGGCTGGCCAGCACTGGCTGATAGGGCATGGCCTCATCCTGCGCCAGGCGCAGGCGTGCCTCCTCGCCGCGTGCCAGGCCCAGTGCACGACCATCCAGGCGCTCGCACTGCTGCAACACGCTGCGGGCCTGCTCCAGCAGCGCCGCGCCTGCCTCGGTCAGCTGTGGCTGGCGACCGCTGTTGCGTTCGAAGAGGGTGACGCCGAGATCGCTTTCGAGCAGGGCGATGGCGGTGCTGACCGCCGATTGCGCGCGTCCGGTCTGCCGAGCTGCAGCGGAAAAGGATCGGCTCTCGGCGCTACGGACGAACAGTTGCAGTTGATCGAGATTCCAGTTCATGGCTGACCTATCAAAAATGCAGATAGGTAATGACTTTATCCCATCATGGAAGAACTTAGAATTGCGCTCATCTTTCAGGAGTCGCCATCATGCCCGGATATCTCTATCTCGCCATTGCCATCGCCGCCGAAGTGGTCGCCACCACCTCGATGAAAGCTATCGACGGCTTCAACAAACCCTTGCCGCTGTTGCTGGTGGTGGGCGGCTACGGCATCGCCTTCTGGATGCTGACGCTGGTGGTGCGCACCATTCCTGTGGGCGTTGCCTACGCCATCTGGGCGGGTCTGGGCATCGTCCTGGTGAGCATCGCGGCGATGTTCATCTATCAGCAGAAACTCGATTTGCCGGCCGTGCTTGGCATGGGCCTGATCGTCAGTGGCGTGGTGGTGATCCAGTTGTTTTCCAGTTCCACCGGCCATTGAAGCGGGGCGTCAGGGTTACGTTTGCGTCCTGAAGCTTGCCGCGTGTAGCGGCCCCGAGGGTTATACTGCGCGCCTGTTTTTCTGCGAGGCGCGTTCATGTCCCAAGCTCTCAGCACCGATGTCCTGATCGTCGGCGGCGGTATTGCCGGCCTCTGGCTCAATGCGCGCCTGCGTCAGCAGGGCTTCGCCACCGTTCTGGTGGAGCGCGGCAGCCTGGGCGGTGGGCAGAGCCTGAAGTCACAGGGCATCATCCATGGCGGCGCCAAATACGCCCTGCATGGCGCGCTGACCGGTGCCTCCGAGGCCATCGCCGATATGCCGCGACGATGGCGCGAGGCGCTTGCGGGCAATGGCGAGCTGGATCTGTCCGGTGTGCGCATTCTTTCCGACGCGCATTACCTGTGGTCGCCTGGCACCCTGGCCGGCAACCTCACCAGTTTCTTTGCCAGCAAGGCCGTGCGCGGCCGTGTCGATCAGGTCAAGGGCGAGCAATTGCCGCCGGCGCTGCAGCACCCGAAGTTCAAGGGCAAGGTCTATCGCCTCGCCGAGCTGGTGCTCGACGTGCCGAGCCTGATCGCACGCCTGGCCGAGCTGGCGGGCGACAGCCTGCTGGCCGCCGAGCGTATCGAACCGCTGCAGGAAAACGCGGAGCTGTGCGGGCTGATCGTCGATGGCCGAGAGATTCGTGCGCAGCGCGTGGTGCTCAGCGCGGGTGCCGGCAATGCCGATCTGCTCGCCGCACTGGGCGTCGAGCAGCCCGCGCAGCAGTTGCGCCCGCTGCATATGGTGCTGGCCAAGGGGCCGGCGCTGAAACCGCTGTACGCCCATTGCCTTGGTGGTGGGCCCAAGCCTCGGGTCACCGTGACCACCCATCCGGCGGCCGATGGGCAGTGGGTCTGGTACCTCGGTGGCGACCTGGCTGAAGCTGATGGCGTCGCTCGCGACGAGGTCGCTCAAATTCAGGCCGCGCAAAAGGAAATGGCGGCGCTGCTGCCTTGGGTCGACCAGAGCCAGACCCGCTGGGCCACATTGCGTGTGGATCGCGCCGAGCCCGCGCAGTCGGGCCTGGTGCGCCCGGACAATGCCTTTCTCGCCGAGCAACAGCGCCTGCTGGTGGGCTGGCCGACCAAGCTGGCGCTGGCGCCGGACTTTGCTGACCGCGTACTTGCGGCTCTGCAGCGCGATAACCTGCTGCCATCTGGCCATGCACCATTGCCTGAACTGCCGCGCCCAGCGCTGGGACAGCCGGTGTGGGAGGCATTGCTGCCATGAGCACCCTGCACGAACTGCATCGCCCGCTGGGCTCCACCGGCTTGCGCGTTTCGCCGCTGGGCCTGGGCACCGTCAAGCTCGGCCGTGATCAGGGCGTGAAGTACCCCAACGGTTTCACCATCCCTGACGATACGCAGGCCCTGGCCTTGCTGCGGCAGGCTCGCGAGCTGGGCATCAATCTGATCGATACCGCGCCGGCTTACGGCGTCAGCGAGCAACGCCTCGGTCCACTGCTGCGTGGCCAGCGCGATGAGTGGGTGATCGTCAGCAAGAGCGGCGAAGAATTCGAGCAGGGGCAGTCGCACTTCGACTTCTCGCCAGCGCATACGCGGCTGTCCGTCGAGCGCAGTCTCAAGCGCCTGGAGACCGATCGTATCGATCTGCTGCTGGTGCACTCCGACGGCAACGATCTTGCCGTGCTGCGCGAGACAGGTGTGTACGAGACGCTGGCCGAGCTCAAGCGTGAGGGCAAGATCCTCGGCTATGGTATTTCCGGTAAGACCGTCGAGGGTGGGCTGCTGGCGCTGGAACAAGGCGACTGCGCCATGGTCACCTATAACTTGAGTGAGCAGGGCGAGAAGCCGGTATTGGACTACGCTGCCAGTCATGCCAAGGGCATCCTGATCAAGAAGGCGCTGGCCAGCGGGCATGCCTGCCTGGCCGATGGTGTCGACCCGGTGCGCGCCAGCTTCGAGCTGATCTTCGCGCATCCGGGCGTCAGCAGCGCCATCGTCGGCACCATCACGCCCGCGCACCTGGTGGCCAATGTCGCGACTGTGGCGGCGGTTTTACAGGGCATCCGCTGAGTCCCCGGTCACGTCCTCTTACAGCCTTGGGTTGTACTGGGTGGTCGGCTTGGGGCAGCCTTGAGCGGTTTTCGCTTCAACCTGACCCTCGCGTGAACGCTGGCTGCCGAGCCGCCTCACGCCCAGCCGGAACAAGGAGTCGAGATGCCGCGTACGCTGATCCGCAAGGACCCGAGTAACTTCAAGACCCTGCCGCTGTTCGTCGAAGCCGGCCCTGATGGGCTGAGCTACCAGAGCCTCGGGCAGCCGCTGAATTTCCAGCAGATGCTCGAACGCCGCCGTCCGGTCGAGGTGGCGGACAGCTCGCGGTTTTCCGTCGAGCTGGCCAACCTCGGCGTCTCGGTGCGTCTGACCCTGCGCCTGCATGGCCGTGATTACTGGTTGCTGGTGCGCCAGCGGCGGCCGGATCGTGGTGACACCGTGCTCAAGCTGATTTCCGGCTATGTGCCGGCGCATGAGCTGAATCTGCCGCTGCTTACCGCGGTTCAGGAAGTAGCCGAGGAATGCCTGCTGGAGTGTGCCGATGGCTGGCTGGGCGGGCGTTTCTCCGATACCTGGTTGCCCACGCCCTATCAGGGCGCGCTGCGTTATCGCGAGTCGAGTCACTTTCGCCTCAGCCCGCTGTCCGGCGCTGCGCGGCCGGTGCAGTGCGGCAACCTGACCTTGCTCGAGCGCCCGCGCGCCTACGTGCATCTGCCTACCGCATCCTTGCAGCTGGTCTACGACCTGAGCCTGGAGCTGCCGCGAGATGCCCGTCAGCTGAGTCTGTTCCACGTCGATGAATGTTTGGAAGACGGCCGCCTGGTGGCGCGTCTGGAGCGTCGCCGGCCGGACATCTATCTGCTGGCATTGCAGCGCGGCGTGCCCAGCGGTGGGCTGTTCACCCTACGCAAGGGCGAGTTGCTGCCTGCCAGCACCCGAGGGGTGTGGCTGTCGGAGAGCTTTGCCGAACAGGATGGCTGGCTGGTACGTGACGAGCGGATTCGCTGGAAGGACTGGCTGCAGCGCTACGGTGTGAAACCCCCGCAGCGGCGAGCATTGGCCAGCGCGTAGGGCGGGTGTAACCCGCCGTTGGCCGTCTGGCGGGTTACACGCGCCCTACATGGGCTGCGCCGCTTTCACACTCGGCTGTCGCGCATGCGCGTCAGTTGCCGCTCCAGCAGCGCCGGATAAGGGTCGAGCAGGCGCTCCACGCAGCTGGCTCCTTCCGGGCTGGCAATCGGGCGGATGCGCGCACGCTGGCGGGCCAGTGCATCCTGGGCGACGCGTTGCTCGACCAGCAGCAGGTTGCGACTGTGTTGCGACAAGGCCAGGGCGTCCAGGGCGCTGTCGCTGAGCAGCAGGTCGGCTTGGCCCAGCTCTTCCAGATCACTGCCCAGGGTCAGCCCCAGTTGCAGTTGCAGGGTGATGCCGCTGTCGGCGACCTCGATCTGCAGGGCGTGGCCCAGAGCGCGCATCAGCTCGCCACAGCAGATCGCGTGGGTCAGGTAATCCTCGCCGCACTCGCGCTCGTGGAACAGCATCAGGCTGCTGCCGTCCTTGAGTGTGTGAAGTTGTCCCTGATAGAGCGCAGCTGCCTGATCGAGGCAGGCACGATAACGATCCAGCAGGTCCAGCAGGCGCGTGCGTGGCAGGCGACGCAACTGCTCCTGGGCGCCGAGTTGAATGGCCAGCACGGCGCTGGCCTGCGATGGGCGCGGAGCCTTGGCGACTGGCGCAGGCGCCTCGGACTCGTCACGCAGGTCGGCAAAGGGATCATCCGGCTCTATCGTGTCAGGCCAGGGCTTGAGCGGCTCGTCATCGCCATACTTATCGCTGATGTCCGCTGCATTGAGGGCAGCATGTTCGGCCGGGATCTTCTCCTGCTTGTCGAAGCGCTCGTCGTCTTCTTCGTGCAGATAGTCCTCGCTGTCATCAAGCAGCTGTTCGTCATCCAGTTCCGGCTCGGGCTCCGGTTTTTCCGGTACCAGGCGCGCCTGTAGCTGGCGCGCCAGGTCACCGATCTCGTCGTTGCGTCCGGCGCCCGGTGCAGGGTCGTCCGGGTCGCGCAGCCATAGGCGCATCTGCAGCAGTGGCGTGGAAATATGCCGGCCGAGGCGCATGCTCAGCGACAGGGCCAGTGCCAGCAGGATCAGGCTGAGAATGCCCATACTCTGCAGGCTGATGGTCATCGGCTGCTGGAACTGGCTCATGTCCAGGCTGATGCGCAACTGCCCGGCCATCACTTCCTGGAAGGTGATGGAGGTGGAGTACAAACCTTCGGTTTCACCCAGCACGCTGCGTGTCGGGCGCGTGCCGGCTTCGGCGAGGATGCGACTGTCCACGCTGTAGATGGCCGCATGGGCCACCAGCGGGTTCTTCGCCAGGTTGTTCAGCAGCACGTTGAGGCTGAGGATGTCGTTGGACACCAGCAGTTCGGTGGCCGAGGCCGCCGTCTGGGTGATCAGCGCCTGACCCAGTGCATCGGCCTGCTGCTGCATGGCCTGCTTGAACTGCATGCCCATGACCCAGGCATAGATGACCATCGCCAAGGCCACCAGCAGCAGGCTGTGGCTGGCGATGCGCAGCACCAGAGGCACGCGCCGCTGACGCAGCGCGTGGAAGATCAGGATGAAGAAGTTATCGGGTTTGACGGGCGCGGGCCGGTTCACAGAGCACGGCTCTTGTCGACTGAAGTTGCCGCGCAGTATAGCGAGCGGCCTGGGGCGGGCAAAGCGCATGGCTGCCCGGATTGGCGGGAAACTGGGTAGAATGTGCGCCTTTTCGTCGGTCAGTGGCCAATTCGCCGCTTGCCTGCCTCAATCGTTTGCCTTGGAGGGTGCGTCTTGCGCGAAATCGTCCTGATCAATATCACCGGCGAGGATCGCCCCGGACTTACCGCAGCCATCACCGGCGTGCTGGCTCAGGGCGGGGTGAACATCCTCGATATCGGCCAGGCGGTAATCCACGACACCCTGTCGTTCGGCATCCTCATCGAGATTCCTGACAACGGCCGCTCCCAGTCGGTGCTCAAGGATCTGCTGTTCACCGCCTACGAGCTCGATCAGCAGGTACGTTTCACCCCGGTCTCCGAAGACGACTACCGTCAGTGGGTCGGTGGCCAGGGCAAGGCCCGCCATATCGTGACGCTGTTGACGCGTAAGGTCAGCGCCGAGCAGTTGCAGCGCGTCAGTGCGATCACCGCCAAGTACGGTCTGAACATCGACCATATCGACCGCCTTTCCGGGCGCATGCCGCTGGATATGCCGGCTGAGCAGGGCAAGGGCTGCATCGAGTTTTCCGTGCGCGGCGAGCCGGCCGACCCGGCGGCGTTGCGCGCCGAATTCCTCAGCGTGGCGCAGGAGCTCAACGTCGATATCGCCTTCCAGCGTGACTCGGTGTTCCGCCGTAACCGCCGCCTGGCGGTGTTCGACATGGATTCGACGCTGATCGAGGCCGAGGTCATCGACGAGCTGGCCAAGGCTGCCGGTGTTGGCGAGCAGGTGGCCGAGATCACCGAGCGCGCCATGCGTGGCGAGCTGGATTTCCGCGCCAGCTTCAAGGAGCGTCTGGGCTTGCTGCAGGGCCTGTCGGAAGACGTGCTGGAAGAGATCGGCGCGTCCCTGCGTCTGACCGAAGGTGCCGAGGTGCTGTTCGCCGAGCTCAAGCGCCTGGGTTACAAGACCGCGATCCTTTCTGGTGGCTTCACCTACTTCGCCAGGCAGTTGCAGGCCAAGCTGGGCATCGACTACGTGTTTGCCAACGAACTGCAGATCGAGAACGGCAAGGTCACCGGCGTGGCCGTCGAGCCCATCGTCGACGCGCAGCGCAAGGCCGATTTGCTGCGTGAGCTGGCGCAGAAGGAAGGTTTGCAGCTGGAACAGACCATCGCCGTCGGCGATGGTGCCAACGACCTGCCGATGCTTGGCCTGGCCGGTCTCGGTGTTGCCTTCCGGGCCAAGCCGCTGGTTAAGCAATCGGCCAAGCAGGCGATCTCCACCCTGGGGCTGGATGGCATTCTTTATCTGCTGGGTTTTCGCGACCGTGAGGGGCAGGAATAAGCACCGGCGCCGTCTCGGATATAAAAAGCCACCTGTTCAGGTTAATGCCAGTCAGTTAAGCGTCGACGCAGCCAATGGGTAGGAGCGGCGCCCCGCCGCGAACCAGGGTGACGCGCCATCGAAAAACTTCGCCCCGAGGCGGGGCTCCTACGAAAAGCCGCTTTGGCCACGGCCACCTTATCTGATCGGCATTAACCTGTTCAGGTGGCTTCTTCGTCGGCAGGACTTATTCGTCGCCGGCCGAGAAGTCGTAGTCCATCGACTGGCTCGGGCCCTGCAGGTAGTAGCCCTGAATGAAGTTGACCCCGGCCTGCCACAGCGTGGCCAGTACGCTGGCACTTTCGACGAAGGGCACGATGGTCAGCTTGGCCTGCGCATGCAGGCTGCTGAGCAGCGTCTTCAGCGCTTCCTGGTTGTCGGCGTTGCTCAGGTCCTGGGAGAACGAACCGTCGACTTTGACGAAGTCCACCTGCAGGTGCTTGAGTGTGTTGAACGGGTTCAGTGCGCAGCCGAACTGGCTCAGGGCGATTTTGCAGTGCAGTTCGGCAAGGCCCTGGGTCAGGGTTTTGGCCTGCTTCAGGTAGGCGATGGCGTCCGGTTCGCTGAACTGGAACACCAGCGAGTCCGACGGCAGGCGAGCGGCCTTGAGTGCCACGCTGAGCCAGGGCAGCAGCGTTTGATCCTGCAGGCTGGCGCTGGACAGGTGCACGAACAGACGGGTGTTATGGCCTTTGGAGCGGTGGTCGGCCAGCAGCTTGATCGAGTTGAGGATCACCCAGCGGTCGATCTTCTCGCCCAGGCCCGCGTCCTTGGCCGCGGCGAGGAACTGCGCCGGCGGCACTTCTTCACCCTGTGGGTTGAGCAGGCGCAGCAGCACTTCGTAATGTTCGTGGGCGTCGCCACGCAGGCTAATGATCGGCTGGAACAGCAGCCGGAAGCTGTTGTTCTCCAGTGCTTGCTGCACCATCGCCAGCAGGTTGCCGCGGTTGGCGGCTGCGGCCAGCTCATCGGCCGGGTTGAACACTTTGATGGCATTGCCGTCATTGAGCTCGTCGGCGCAGCGGTGCGCGCGATCGAGGACTTCCTGCGCCTTGGCGGTTTTCTCGCTGAGGCCGGCTACGCCAATCGACAGGGTGGTCTGCGCGGTGCGGCCGCTGACATCGAACAGGTGGGCTTCGACCTTCTTCAGCAGGGTCGCCAGGCTGGCTTGGCACTGCTCGGGCGTCTGGCCCGGGAGCAGGGCGGTGAACACGTCGTCACCGAAACGGGCCAGTTGGGTATCCGCCGGGAAATGTTCGCGCAGCAGGCCGGCCAGGTCGGTCAGCAGCAGGTCGATGCCGGCCAGGCCGATCTCGCCCTGCATGCTGGCATAGCGGTCGACACGGATGTACGCCAGGGTCGAGGGCTGACCGGTGTTGACGGCGCGCTCGGCGGCGTTGTCCATCAGCTCGAGGAAGTGATTGCGGTTGAACAGGCCGGTGACCAGATCCTGGCTGCTGATCTCGCGTAGTTTTTCTTCCAGTTCGGCATTGGAGGTTTTTGCGCGGATCACCACCTGAATGCACGGTTCGCCATCATAGGTGGCGGGGGAGAAGGTCATTTGCACGGCGAAGCTGCTGCCATCGGCGCGTACGCCCTGGCAATTGAGCTCGGCATTGCCTTCGGCGCTCTGGTAGTTCTTCAGGAAATCCTTGAACGCAGCGTGATCGGCACTGGCGATCAGGTCGATCATCGGCATGCCTTCCAGCTCGTCACCATCCTCGTAGCTGAACAGCTCGAGATAGGCACGGTTGGCGTAGATGTGCATGCCCTCGTGGACGTAGGTGATGGCGTCCACCGAGCTTTCCAGTAGCAGCTGGCAGCGTTTCTCGGCTTCGCGTAATGCCACTTCGGCGGCACGACGGGCGCGGCGCTCTTCGAGATTGGCCAGCTCGCGCTTGGCCACCAGCACCAGGCGTTCATCCTCGCCTTGCGGCAGGGCGTCTTGTGCGCCGAACAGCAGGGCTTCGGTAATGATCTCGGAGTCATTCTCCTCGACCAGTTGGATGACCGGGATGTCCTTGGCCTGGCGGCGAATGGCGGTTATCGCCTCGCTGGGTTCTAAGTGCTCGCTACTGGGGGCGCAGATCAGCAAGTCCCAGGTCTGTTGCAGGCTTTCAGCAAGGTCGTCGCTGGAGGTCAGGCGATGCACTCGAGTGGCGTGCCCGGCGTTGCGGAACAGACTGACCAGGCGCTCTGCTTCGTTCTGCGAGTCTTCGAGAATCAGCAGGCGGATGGTTTTTTTTTCGATGGCCATAGGGGGGTTTAATACCGCGCCGAACGGACGCGAAAAGGCGACAAATGGTGAGTTCGCCGGAGCCTACAGCGACTTCCAGAGTGAGTCAAAATCTTCCTCCCCCGTAGGCTTCTGGCTTTGCGAGGCTGTGACCGGTGTCCCGGCTGAGGCTTCTTCCACGCCCACTCGGTGATACTCGAACTGGCTGAAGCTGCCGGTGCTGACTTGCTTGCGCGTCAGTACCGCTCGGTGCTCTTCGCCGTGGTCGTTGATCAGTACCTTGCTGCCTTCCTGGAAGGGCAGGCGCGGCGTGATCAGGCTGGCGGGACGAGAAATGGCGCTGATTTCCGGTAGCAGCAGGGCGCGCAGGTACTGGCTGTTCTGCTCGGCCTTGCGTAGCAGTTTCAGGCCGCAGGGGCGTGCGTGCGGCGCGATCAGCTCGATACCCATCTGCGTGCCGCCGCCGCGCACCTGGCGAATCCAGCGCACGACGGCCACGCCCCAGCCCTGGCTGGGGTTGTCTTGTACGCCCAGCAGTTCACCGGCCTGCAGTTGGCTGGGGACGTCCTTGGGCCAGGACAGGCAATAGCCACCTGGGCTGTGATTGACGATGGGCAGGGGGAAGGTCGGGTAACTCTCGCCATTGTTCTCAGGCTGCGCCTGTTCATCGGGGGTTACCTTGGTGTACTGAATCTCTTCGAAGTGGATTTCGTCAGCCGCATTGCGCTGGGCATCGAAGGCGTTAGACCAGACATCAGGCTCGCCCGTGGCAGGCTTGAATACCGCAGCGCCCAGCTCGACCGGACGTTTGAGCACTTCTGCGAACGAGCGGCATCCGGAGAGGAAGAAATGCAGCGCGGTCATGCCGATGCACAGGGTCAGGCTGCCTTGCCCCGGCGTGCGCTGGAAGGTGCGCTCGGCGATGTCGCCCCAGGCCGCGGCAACGTGCTGCAGCAGATCGAGGGTGATGCCTTCCGGAATCATCAGGCGCGATTTGCTGCGCTCTTCTTCCGGGAGTTCCAGGTATTCCTTGATGGCATCGACCAGCGGTTGCGTGTCGATGCCCAGCAGGTTGTGCAATTCGCTGCTCTGATACAAGGACTTGTAGCGTGGCGGGCCGTCGATCTGCGGCGCCAGTACGAACAGGCTGTCGGCATGGTCGCCTGGCTGCAGCTTGACCTGCGCGCTCCAGGGCTCCAGCGCTTCCGCCAGGCGGGCGATGCCGTTCTGGCGCATCTGGTTGGTGCGCGCGCAGCCGAGCAGCAGTGCGGTCACGTAGGTCTGCTCGGTGCTCATGCCCGGAGTATGGCGTGCCAGCGGGTCACGAATGACCTGGCGCTGCAGGCGCTGCTCGCAGGCAATCTGATAGAGCTGGTGCAGCTCCAGCCAGAGCCCTTCCGGAACCGGGCAGTAAAGCTGACTGGCACGAATCAGCGCCTTGCAGAGGCTGTGGCTGGCGCGCTGCAGGGAGACGGCGAGCAACTGGTCGCGATCCTTGCCGCTGCGGGCGATCACGCGGGAAATGATCAGCTTGTAGCCGACGGCCAGGTGGTTCTGCAGCGCCTGGCACAGGTTGGCCACCTTGCGCGGGCGCTCGTCGAGAACGATGGCCTGGTTGAGAAAGTGACGCTCCAGGTGTTGGCAGACGAAGCTGACTTCCGGGCGCAGCAATTCGAGCAACTGCAGGCGATTTTCCGAAGGGGTGAGGAATTGATTGAGTTCCACCAGGCTCTGATACAACTGACGTGCAGTTTCACCGATGTTCGCCTTGGGCAGGCCTGCGATCCAGCGTTTCAGATCACGGGGGCTGCCGTCGCAGAAACTGAGGCTCTGCTTGCTCGGCGTGGGAACGCGCAACAGTTGAAGGTGGGTACTCTGTCTATCCATCAAACTCGGATACTCCGGCCACGCAATACCAAGCGGCTCTAATAATAGTCTTGCGAACTCTAACAGTATCTGCCTGTGCTGGCAGCCCATCCGCGCGGACGGCCTGCCTCGCCAGAGTACGGATCTATGACCGAACGGTCGAGATGCGGGTTCCTTTTCTCAACGGCTCAGTCCTGAGCCGTGCCCATCAGTTGGCCCATGCGCACCGCGCTGCCAGCGCCCAGCTCTTGCGCCCATTGCACCTGATTCGGGCCGAACAGGACGATGGCAGTGGAGCCCAGTTTGAAGCGGCCCATTTCTGCGCCCTTGGCCAGTTCGATCGGCCCGCGTGCTTGCGCGTCATAGCGTGTGCTCTTCAGCTCGCGCTTGGGGGGCGTGACCAGGCCGGCCCATACGGTTTCCACGCTGGCCACGATCATCGCGCCCACCAGTACCACGGCCATCGGCCCGCGCTCGGTGTCGAACAGGCAGACCACGCGCTCGTTGCGGGCGAACAGTTCCGGCACGTTTTCTGCGGTGGTCTGGTTGACCGAGAACAGGCGGCCTGGCACATAGACCATCTCTTTCAGCGTGCCGCCCAACGGCATATGGACGCGGTGATAATCCTTCGGCGAGAGGTACACGGTGGCGAACTGGCCACCCATGAATGGCGCTGCACGCTCGGCGTCGCCACCGAGGAGTTCGACAGCGCTGAAACTGTGGCCCTTGGCCTGGAAGATGCGGCCGTGCTCGATGGCGCCGAGTTGGCTGATCGCCCCGTCGGCCGGGCTGAGAATGGCGTCGGGAGTTTCATCCAGCGGACGCGCGCCGTCTTTCAGGGCGCGGGTGAAGAACGCGTTGAAATGTTCGTAAGCACGCAGGTCCTCGACTTGCGCTTCGCTCATGTTGACCTGGTACTGCTTGGCGAACCACGAGATCAGCGGATTCTTCAGCCAGCCGATACGGCATTCGGCAATGCAGCCGATCAGGCGCGACAGCAGGTGATGAGGCAGCAGGTACTGGCTGAGGATAAAAAGACGTTGTTTCATCGTGTTTCCTTGAAGGTTCTGAACCGACACTGGCGTGGCCAGGCCGGGTGCAACTGAATGGTCGACGGACTCAGCGTTCGATGGGCGTGTCGGGCAGGTTGCCCCACTCGGACCAGGAGCCGGCATAGGCCTTCACGCGTGGATAGCCGAGTGCCTTGGCCACCACGTAGCTGAAGCCGGAGCGACGGTGAGTCTGGCAGTGAGTGATCACTTCCTTGTCGGGCGTGATGCCCAGACCTTGCAGGACTTCGGCGATATCCGTGCGAATGCGCATACCGCGTTGCGGGTCCATGCCGGCGGTCCACTCGAAATGGGTGGCGCCGGGGATATGCCCGCCACGCGCTGAACTCAGTTTTTCGCCGCGATATTCGTCTGCGCCGCGCACGTCCCAGATGGCCAGATCGGCGGCATCCAGGCGCGATTGCAGGTACTCGCGGGTGGCGGTGGGGGCATCGCTCAGCGTCAGTGATACCTCGGTGCGGGTCACTGCGGGCTCCTCCTGGCTCAGCTCGAGGCCATCGCTGATCCAGGCCTGCAGACCGCCGTTGAGGAAGTGGTAACGCTGATGGTCGATCACGTCGAGCAGCCAGATGAAACGACCGGCCCAGGGACCGCCCTCATCGTCGTAGACCACATAAACGGCATTCGCGTGATGGCCGATATCGGCGAACAGCGCTTCGAGCTGCGCTCGCTCGGGTAGCAGGCCGGGGGCGGGCAGCAGGCCCAGTTGCGTGCGCTTGGCATCCACCCAGCGCGCGCCCGGTATGTGGCCGGCGGCGTAGCGCGCTGCGCTGCTCAGATCGAGCAGGATCAGGTCGGCTGCATCCAGGCGTTCGGCCAGTTGGGCAGGCTCGATCACCAGTGGCAAGTTGTCGAAGGCGGACATGACGGCCTCCTTGAATGAAAAGAGGTCGATTGTAGCGGAAACAGAGCGCGTCAGCGCTCGCGCCTGGAAAAGCTGCCCAGCGCGCGCTCGATGCACAGCATGGTCTTGCCGAACGCCTGCAGGCAGACGTCATTGAGTGGTTGGCCGCCCTGGTCGGCCACGACCAGCATCACTACCCGACCGTTATTGGCCACAGAGCGCAGCAGCAGATGCTCGCTGGGAAACATGGCCTTGAGGTTGCCTGGCAGCAGTGCCGAAAACTGCGCCACGTTGCTGGGCGTCAGGCGCAGTTGTCCTGGCGCGCTGAGCAGGCGTTTCAACACCTGACTTTGTGCCGGGTCGAGGCTGAGGGTGGCCGCGCTGGCATTGAGCCCCGCCTGTTGTTGGGTTTGCAGGCGGGTGTGTTGGCGATCGGCAAGAAGCAGCAGTACGCGCTTCAGGCCGCAGGCCTGCAAGGCGTCGCGGGCGCAGGCAGTCAGCTGCGGCACGTTGACAAAGGTGCTGGGGTCGGCGAGCAGGCGTGCACAGTGCTGACGCCAGGCGGCAAGGTCATCGCGCTTGGGTGGTGCTGCGGCGCTGACGGCTGGTTTCAGGCGATGGGCGTCCCATGGCCAGATCAGTGCCTGAGCCGGGTGCCACAGCGCGGGATCGTGAATCAGGCGTGCGCTGCTCACGGCGTGCTGGTGCACTTCCTGTTGCAGCTCATTCAGAGGGATCTGCAGGTAAAGTCCGGTAAGACGTTGCCAGCGCAGGCTGTGCGCGGTATCCCAGGCGTGGTGAGCGGATACTGCCAAACCGTTGGCCAGCAGCACGCAGTTGCTCGGATGGGTGAGCCAGTGGCGCAGGGGGATGTCGGCGTCGAGCATCTGCTGTTGATGCAGGGGATGCTCGTTGTCGCGAGCGATGTGCAGCGCCCGGACCAGTTGGCGACGATCACGCTCGAGCAGGCGGTAGCCGCGCGCGATCCATTCTGGCAGTCGCCAGCGCTCGGCCAGTTTGACGCACAGCTGGATCAAGGTGACGCCGAGCAGCTCTTTCTCGACAGCAGCGGGCCGTTCGCCCTTGAGCAGCACGCGTTGCTCCCAGGCCTCGAACAGCTGCGGATGGGCGCACAGCAATGGCCAGATGGGTGAGAGAAACAGCAGGCTGCAGCCGTGCAGTTCATTCCACAGGCGCGCCAGGCGAGCACCGAACAGGCCACGAGCCTGTTGGCTGGCATGCTGACTGATCAGCAAAATCTGCTTGAATGCTAGAGGGATGTCGCTTTCTGGCAGGGCAGGCGCCTGGCTGAGCAGGGCTTCGCAGCGGCTCAGGCCCAGGCGCGACAGCGCAGTTTCGACGCTCTCGGCTGGATCGCTGAGGCTGTTGCTCGATTGGTTTGCCTCGCGCAGTACCTGCAGGGCGAAAGAGGGGCTGGACTCTATCGCCTCGGCAATTTCGCGCCAGGTTCGGCGACTGTCTCCCAGGATGCGACGCAGGCGCAAATGCTGCTGCTGCTCGATAGGCAGTGGCAACTTGCCCAGATGTTGTACCCAGGCGTCCAGCGTGCGTGGCAGAGACTTTGACGTCGGCATATTGGCTCGAGTCGAACTGGCTTTTGACCATAACTGGCTATAGTCTGGCGTATAAGCTCCGATAATTAGAAGGGTTGTTTTTAATAACCCGTCCACTAGGCTCTACAAGCGTTTATTCCATGGTAAGAATCATTGGCATCATCGTTGTTTTCGGCTGCGTGCTCGGCGGATTTATCCTCTCGGGCGGGCAGTTCATGGCCCTGGTCCACCCCTTCGAGGTGCTGATCATCGGCGGTGCGGCGCTGGGGGCATTTTTGCAGGCCAACCCGGGCAGCATGTTCATGACCGTGTTCAAGAAGTCCTTGAGCATGTTCGGTACGCGCTTTACCCATACCTACTACCTGGAAGTTCTCAAGCTGCTCTACGAGATTCTCAACAAGAGTCGTCGCGAGGGCATGATGGCCATCGAGGCAGACGTCGAAGATCCCAACGCCAGTCCGATCTTCAGCAAGTATCCCGGTGTGCTCAAGGATGCGCGGATGACTGCATTCATCTGCGATTACCTGCGCATCATGTCTTCCGGCAACATGGCGCCGCACGAACTCGAAGGCCTGTTCGACATGGAGCTGGCCAGTCTCAAGGAGGAAGTGGAGCACCCGGCGCACGCCGTGGCCAAGGTCGCCGACGGCATGCCGGCCATGGGTATCGTCGCGGCCGTGCTGGGCATCGTGATCACCATGTCGATCCTCGCCGAGGCGGACAACGCGCAGATCGGCGAGAAGGTCGCCACCGCGCTGGTCGGCACCTTCCTCGGCATCCTCGCCTCCTATGGCTTCTTCGGCCCGCTGTCGAACGCCCTTGAGCATGATGCCAAGGAAGAGCTGAATCTCTACGAAGCGATCAAGGCGACCCTGGTTGCATCGGCGTCCGGCATGCCGCCGACCCTGGCTGTAGAGTTCGGGCGCAAGGTGTTGTATCCGGCGCATCGTCCGAGCTTCAGCGAGCTCGAACAGGCCATGCGCGGCAGCTAAGCCATGGAAAATAACCAACCTATCATCGTCAAGCGGGTCAAAAAGACCGCTGGCGGACACCATGGCGGTGCCTGGAAGATCGCTTTTGCCGACTTCGCAACCGCCATGATGGCGTTCTTCCTGGTCATGTGGCTGATGACATCGGCCACTCCGGAACAGAAGAAAGCCATTTCCGGCTATTTCCAGGACCCGATCGGTTTCACCGAGAGTGCCAGTCCATACGTTATCGACCTGGGCGGCACGCCTACGCCAGCGCCCGAGCGCACTCTCAATCCGGACATCTCCGAGACGCCGGAGAGTCAACCGGATGAGTCCGGCGTCAGCACCGATCAGATCGAAACCCTGGCTGAAAAGATGGAGCAGGAACGTCTGGAGCTGCTGTTGCAGGAGCTGCAGAACAAGGTCGAAGAGAATCCCGAGCTGCAGCGTTTCAAGGACCAGATACTGTTCGAAATCACCCAGGATGGCCTGCGCATCCAGATCATGGACGCCGAGAATCGACCGATGTTCGCCCTCGGTAGTGCCAGTCTTCAGCCCTATTTCGAAGACATCCTGCTGGCCATGGCCGACACCATTCGCGCGGTGCCGAACAAGATCAGCATCAGCGGTCACACCGATGCCAAGCCGTTCGTAGGGCGCGGCGATTTCGGCAACTGGGAGCTGTCATCCGACCGTGCCAACGCCGCGAGGCGCACATTGGTGGCGGGCGGCTACCCGGACGAGCAGGTGGCGCAGGTGGTCGGCTATGCCTCGTCGGCGCTGTTCGACCGCGAGGACCCATTCAATCCGGTCAATCGGCGCATCGATATCGTTGTGCTGACCAAGAAGGCGCAGCGCGCCATCGAGGGCGAACAAGGCGTTGAGGAAGGCGCTGCGCCCGCGCCAGGCGAAGCTCCGGCGGACGCGGCGAGTGAACCGCTAGCGCCAGAGCAACTGCAGCAGCGCCTGAATATCTTCGAAGAAGGCGCCTTGCAGTTCGATCAACTGAATAATCAGTAATCGTCTTCCGGTAGGCTGGCGATGATGTGTCGGTAGCTGGCCATGCGCTGTGGCTGCACGCGGCCGTCTTCCAGGGCCTGCAAAAGCGCACACCCGGGTTCGCGATCATGCTTGCAGTCACGGAAGCGGCAGCGCCCGAGTAGGTCGTGGAATTCGATGAAGCCCGCTTCCACGTCATCACGACTGACATGGCCGAGGCCGAATTCGCGAATACCCGGGGAGTCGATCAAGTGGCCGCCACCGGGAAAGTGGAAAAGCCGTGCGGTGGTGGTGGTGTGCGTGCCCTTGCCAGTCAACTCCGACAGCGCGCCGACACGCGTATCGACGCCGGGCAGCAGGCTGTTGACCAAGGATGACTTGCCCACGCCAGATTGGCCGACGAATACGCTGACGTTTCCGTTCAGGCGATGTTTCAGCTGCTCCATGCCATCGCCCTGATGGGCCGAGACTTCCAGCAGTGGGTACTCAAGCTCACGATAGACCTTGAGCAGCGCGTCCAGCGCTACCTGGTTCTGCTCATCGATCAGGTCGGCCTTGTTCAGCAGCAGTAGCGGGCGAATGCCCGCGTGCTCGGCGGCAACCAGATAACGGTCGATCAGGTTGGCGTGCGGCTCGGGTAGCGGCGCGAAGACGATGACGATCTGGTCGACGTTGGCCGCCACCGGCTTGAGTTGGCCGCGCATGTCGGGGCGGCACAGTTCGCTGTTTCTCGGCAGTTGCGCGACGATGACGCCGTCACCCTGATTGCCGGGGCGCCAGACCACCTGATCACCGGTGACCAGTGCCGGCAGGTTGGCGCGCAGGTGGCAGCGAAACACCTGGCCGGCCAGCTCGCCCTGCAAACCTTCGATTTCCACCTGTACGCCGAAGTGGGCGATTACCAGGCCGGTCTGTTCCGGGCCGAGGTCACCGCCTTCCAGTGTTTCCATTGCTCGCGATTCACGCTTGGCGGCGCGGGCGGCGCGCTCGCCTTGAATCTTTTCGATCCGCCAGTTCTGGCGGCGGTTGAGTTGGCGTTTGGCCATGGAGCATCCGGGTAGTGGAGTGTTGATCGCGGCGAGTTTAGCATGAGCGCTCGGCGGCCATTCGGCTGTCAGGAACAGAGGTCGGGAATGACGGCAGGCGAGGAACGAACGGTGCTGCGGCTACCGTTATTGCGCGCTCTTTTAGCGCAGGGTCTGGCCTTGGCGCTGGTGGTGGTGCTGGTCTATCTGCTGGCGTTGCTGCCCTGGCGCATGTCGTTGTTTTCGGTGGCGCTGCTGCAAGGTGTTGTGGCCGCCGGGATCGGCTGGCGCTTGGGCCTGTCACGCTGGTGGTTGTGGATCAATCTGGCGTTTCTGCCCGCGCTGCTGGTGATGCAGCGCGCCGATTTACCGGCCTGGTTGTTCCTGCTGGGCTTCGTCCTGCTGCTACTGGTCAACTGGAACAGTCTGCGCGAACAGGTGCCGCTCTACCTGAGTGGGCGCAAGGCGCAGCAACGCCTGCAGCAGTGCTTGAGCGAGCGTGAGCCGCCGCTGCGCTTCGTCGACCTGGGCTGTGGTACTGCTGGTACGGTGCTGCAGCTGGCCAGACGGTTTCCGCGCGGGCAGTTCGTTGGTGTCGAGACGGCGCCGCTGCTCTTCGTTTTCGCCTGGCTACGCTGCCTGCTACAGGAGAACTGCAGCATTCGTTATCGGAGTCTGTGGCAGGTCGAGCTCGGCGATTTCGATGTCGTCTACTGCTTTCTCTCGCCGGTGCCGATGGCGCGCCTGTGGAACAAGGCGCAAGTCGAGATGCACGCCAATAGCTGGCTGATCAGCAACACCTTCGAGATTCCGGGCGTGCCGGCTGATCGCGAGTTCGAGATCAACGAAGGACGGCAAACGTCCCTGTTTCTCTGGCACATGAAGGGCGCTGAGATCCGCTAGACTTGGCGCCTGAGCCAAGGAGCCTAACCATGCAAAACCCCAACAACCTGATCTGGATCGACCTGGAGATGACCGGCCTGGAGCCGGAGCGTGACGTGATCATCGAGATGGCCACCATCGTCACCGACAGCGAGCTGAACGTGTTGGCCGAAGGCCCGGTGATCGCCGTTCACCAGAGCGACGAGGCTCTGGCCGGCATGGACGAATGGAACACCCGCACCCATGGGCAGAGCGGCCTGACCCAGCGCGTGCGTGAAAGCAAGATCGACACGGCGGCGGCCGAAGCACAGACCATCGCCTTCCTCGAACAGTGGGTGCCCAAGGGCAAGTCGCCCATCTGCGGCAACAGCATCGGCCAGGATCGCCGCTTTCTCTACAAGTACATGCCGGCCCTGGAAGCCTACTTCCACTACCGCTACCTGGACGTGTCGACGCTGAAGATCCTCGCTGGCATGTGGGCGCCAGCGGTCAAGGACAGCTTTCAGAAAACTGCCACCCACCAGGCGCTGGATGACATTCGTGAGTCCATTGCCGAGCTGCGCCACTACCGTGAGCATTTCCTCAAGGTGTAAATCAGCCACCCCGGCGCGTCGCGCGTGCGTAGCCCAGATGTAATCCGGGGAAACGGGCGGCGCCACTCCCGGATTTCGTCCAGGCTACAAGGCGCCGTGCCGCTCCAGGGCCCACGCCACATGCTCGCGCACTAGCGCTGAAGGGTGTTCGCGGCGTGCCTGCAGAGCCTGTAGTACCGGGATGGTGGAGGGCGCATTGCCCAGGCCGACCGCCAGGTTACGCAGCCAGCGCTCGTAGCCGGCACGGCGTAGCGGCGAGCCTTCGGTGCGACTGAGAAACTCCTCTTCCGTCCACATGAACAGCTCGGCCAGGCCGCTGTTGTCCAGGCCGTGGCGCGGCTGGAAGTCGCCCTGTTCGGTGGGGCGAGCGAAGCGATTCCAGGGGCAGACGATCTGACAGTCGTCGCAGCCGAACACCCGGTTGCCGATGGGCGCACGCAGCTCTTCGGGGATCGAGCCTTTCAGCTCGATGGTCAGGTAGGAAATGCAGCGCCGGGCATCCAGTACGTAGGGCCCGGTGAAGGCCGCAGTGGGGCAGATATCCATGCACGCGCTGCAGCGCCCGCAATGCTCGCTGGCGTGTGGGGCATCCACCGGCAGTGGCAGGTCGACGAACAGTTCGCCGAGAAAGAAATAGCTGCCGGCCTTGCGGTTGAGCACCAGGGTGTTCTTGCCGATCCAGCCGAGACCGGCTTTTTCGGCGATGGCCTTTTCCAGCACCGGGGCGCTGTCGACGAAGGCGCGGTAGCCGAACGGACCGATCTGCTGCTGGATGCGTTCGGCCAGTTGTTGCAAGCGCTTGCGGATCAGTTTGTGGTAGTCGCGGCCCAGGGCGTAGCGCGACACGTAGGCTTGTTCCGGCTCGTTGAGGCGCTGGGCCATCTGCGTGTCGCCGGGCAGGTAGTCCATGCGCAGCGACACCACGCGCAGGGTGCCAGGTACCAGTTCGTCCGGGTGTGAGCGCTTGCTGCCGTGGGCGGCCATGTAGTCCATCTCGCCCTGATAGCCGGCTGCCAGCCAGCGTTGCAGGTGCGCCTCGTGTTCGCCCAGCTCGACATCGGTGATGCCGACTTGCTGAAAGCCCAGCTCACGCCCCCAGTCCTTGATGGACAGGGCCAGAGCATTGAGGTCGAGGGTTTGATCGGACATGGGCGGGCGCAGGCGATGGACGTAGGTATAATTCTGCCAGACATCCGTGGTGAGCGAGCCATGCATCTACTACCAGCCTCTTTACCGTTGAGCCTGCACAGTGCCGAACAGGTGCGTGCGCTGGATGCGCAGTTGATCGCCGCCGGCACGCCCGGTTTCGAGTTGATGCAACGCGCCGCCCACGCGGCCTGGCGCGCCTTGCGCAGACGCTGGCCGGATGCCGGCGAAATCACCGTGCTGGCCGGGCGTGGTAACAATGCCGGTGACGGCTACCTGATTGCGGCTCTGGCTCAGCGTACCGGTTGGCGCGTGCGCGTGCTGGCGGTGGGTGATCCTGCTGCTCTGAGTGGCGATGCTGAGCAGGCCTGCGCCGAGGCGCGAAGGGCGGGCGTGGATGTGCTGCCCTGGAGCGAATGCGCGCCACTGGCTGGCATCGTGGTCGATGCTTTGCTCGGCACGGGGCTGGCTGGTGCGGTGCGTGAGCCTTATGCCCAGGCGATGCGCATGCTCAACCAGAGTGGCTTGCCGGTGCTGGCGGTGGATATTCCTTCTGGTTTGCACGCCGATAGCGGCGCGCGCCTGGGGGTGGCGGTGCGCGCCGACCTGACGGTGACCTTTATCGCGCTCAAGCTCGGCCTGTTCACGGGTGTCGGCCCGCAGTTGTGCGGCGAGTTGCAGTTCGACGATCTACAGGGTGACGCTGAGCTATTGGCTCGGGCGCCCAGCGTGGCGCAGCGTCTCGATCCAGCTAACCTGCCGCGTCTGGCCGCCCGCTCGCCAGTGGCACACAAGGGTCAGTTCGGTCACCTGCTGGTAGTTGGGGGTGACCTGGGAATGGGCGGCGCTGCGTTGCTGTGCGCCGATAGCGCGCTGCGTGCCGGTGCCGGGTTAGTGTCGTTGGCCACGCGCGCTGAACATGTTGCTGCCGCCCTGGTACGTCGGCCAGAAATCATGTGTGCCGCGCTAGCCTCGGCCAATCAGTTGCTGAGTCTGGTCGAGCGCGCCGATGTCTGCGTGGTAGGGCCTGGCCTGGGTCAGGGGGCCTGGAGCCGTAGTTTGCTGTCTGGCGTGGCGGGTAGCGATCAGCCGCAGGTATGGGATGCCGATGCGTTGAATCTGCTTGCGGCTGGGCAGGTCAGTGCTCCGCGTCATGGCGTGTTGACGCCGCATCCGGGTGAAGCGGCGCGTTTGCTGGGTATCGATACCGCAAGCGTGCAGGCTGATCGGCCGGCTGCCGTGCGGGCCCTGGCGCAACGTTTTGGTCTGGTGGTAGTGCTCAAGGGCGCCGGTAGTCTGGTCGCCGCGCCGGATGGACGTCTGGCGCTGTGTGATCGTGGCCATCCGGCGATGGCGGGGGCGGGGCTGGGAGATGTGCTGGCCGGCCTGATCGGCGCGCTGCTGGCGCAGGGCATGGCCGCGTATGATGCGTCCTGCCTGGCCGTCTGGCTGCATGCGCGGGCCGGTGAGGTGCTTGCCGTGCAGGGGCGTGGGCTGGCGGCCGGTGATCTGCCCTGTACCATTCGTCAGTTATTGGAGGAGGTGTGTCCTTGTACGAAGTGAGATTCGAGGCGGCCGACGAGGCTGCGATGCTGGCGTTGGGCGCGTCGATTGCCGAGGTCAGTGGAGGTGTCGGCACGATTTATCTGCATGGTGATCTGGGGGCCGGCAAGACCACCCTGTCACGCGGTATTCTGCGCGGCCTGGGCCATGTCGGGGCAGTCAAGAGCCCGACCTTCACCCTGGTCGAACCCTATGAGATTGGTGGCGTACGCGCCTTCCACTTCGACCTGTATCGCCTGGTCGATCCCGAGGAGCTTGAGTTTCTCGGGATTCGCGATTACTTCGAAGGTGCCGCTCTGTGCCTGATCGAGTGGCCGCAGCGTGGCGCGGGCGTTTTGCCAAAGCCCGACCTGGACATTACCATTAGCCCTCAAGCGAGCGGCCGTTCGCTGTTGCTGCAGGGGTATGGGGCTCGAGGGGAGGCCTGGTGCAAGGCCCTGAGCAGCAAGGAATGAATAAGAAGCGATGGGGTTGGTTATGCGCATAGGCGCGCTGGTTACAGCTGTGGGGGTGTTGTTGGCGGCCCTGGCTGCCGAGGCCCTGGCTGCCTCCGATATACGGAGCGTGCGTCTGTGGCGTGCCCCGGACAATACCCGTCTGGTCTTCGATCTGTCTGGCCCGGTACAGCACAGCGTGTTCACCCTTGCCGCACCTGATCGCATCGTTATCGACGTCAGTGGCGCCAAGTTGGCTACCAGTCTCGAGCAACTTTCGCTGGCCAACACCCCGATCACCGGTGTGCGCTCGGCGCAGCGCAGCGCTGATGACCTGCGCGTGGTCATCGATTTGTCGGCACCGGTTTCGCCGAAGAGCTTTACCCTGGCGCCCAATCAGCAGTACGGCCATCGCCTGGTTGTCGACCTGTTCGATCAGGGCAGTGCGCCGCCCTCTGCGCCGACCTCCAGCGTTGCCGCCAGCGCGCCGCCCGTGCCGGTCACGCCGACCCAGCCGCCACCCAAGCTGACGCCTGTGCCCAACGGCAAGCGCGATATTGTTATCGCCATCGATGCCGGCCATGGTGGCGAAGACCCTGGTGCGCTGTCGCCGGTCAAAGGGCAGTACGAGAAGAACGTGACCTTGGCCATTTCCAGGGAATTGCAGCGACAGATCAATGCCGAGAAAGGCTTTCGCGGCGAGTTGGTACGCACGGGGGATTACTTCATTCCACTGCGCAAGCGCACCGAGATTGCGCGCAAGAAGGGCGCGGATCTGTTCGTGTCCATTCATGCCGATGCAGCGCCGCGCGCTTCGGCCTTTGGTGCGTCGGTCTATGCCTTGTCCGAGCGCGGAGCAACCTCCGAGACCGCTCGCTGGCTGGCCGATGCCGAGAACCAGTCTGACCTGATCGGCGGTGCCGGCAACGTCAGTCTCGACGACAAGGACAAGATGCTCGCCGGCGTGCTGCTGGACCTGTCGATGACTGCGTCGCTGTCTTCCAGCCTGAATGTCGGGCAGAAGGTGTTGTCGAACATGAGCAGCATCACCCCGCTGCACAAGCGGCGCGTCGAGCAAGCAGGGTTCATGGTGCTGAAGTCGCCGGATATTCCTTCGATCCTGGTGGAAACCGGGTTCATCTCCAATCCCAATGAGGCGAAGAAGCTGCACACTGCCAGCCATCAGCAGGCACTGGCGCGCTCCATTACCACCGGGATCAAGCAGTTCTTCCACGAGAATCCGCCGCCCGGCACCTACGTTGCCTGGCTGCGTGACGAAGGCAAGATCGTCGCCGGCCCGCGCGAGCATGTGGTGGCGCGCGGCGAAAGCCTGGCGCTGATCGCTCAGCGTTATCAGATCAGCCTGGCCGCCTTGCGCAGTGCCAATAAGCTCAATGGTGACGTGATCAAGGTCGGCCAGACATTGCAGATACCCGCCACAGCGCTGGCAGCCCAGTAGTGAGTGTCATGTCCCGTATTCATTTGCTCAGCCCGCGCCTGGCCAACCAGATCGCTGCGGGCGAGGTGGTCGAGCGTCCGGCTTCGGTCGCCAAGGAACTGCTGGAAAACAGCCTGGACTCCGGTGCGCGGCGTATCGATGTCGACGTCGAGCAGGGCGGCGTCAAGCTGCTCAAGGTGCGCGACGACGGCAGTGGCATCGCCCCGGACGACCTGCCGCTGGCCCTGGCTCGCCACGCCACCAGCAAGATTCGTGAGCTGGAAGACCTCGAAGCCGTGCTCAGCATGGGCTTTCGTGGCGAGGCGCTGGCGTCGATCAGCTCGGTATCGCGCCTGACCCTGACCTCGCGTACCGCCGACGCCGACCAGGCCTGGCAGGTGGAAACCGAAGGCCGTGACATGGAGCCCCGGGTGCAGCCTGCCGCGCATCCGGTGGGTACCTCGGTGGAAGTGCGTGACCTGTTTTTCAATACCCCGGCGCGGCGCAAGTTCCTGCGTGCCGAGAAGACCGAATTCGATCACCTGCAGGAAGTGATCAAGCGCCTGGCGCTGGCCCGTTTCGATGTCGGCTTTCACCTGCGCCATAACGGCAAGACGGTGCTCAGCCTGCACGAGGCGGGTGACGAGATCAGTCGTGCGCGTCGTGTCGCCTCAGTTTGCGGGCCGGCTTTTCTGGAGCAGGCGCTGCCGATCGAGATCGAGCGCGGTGGTCTGCGCTTGTGGGGTTGGGTCGGCTTGCCGACCTTCTCGCGCAGCCAGGCGGATCTGCAGTATTTCTACGTCAACGGCCGCATGGTGCGCGACAAGCTGGTCGCTCATGCGGTGCGCCAGGCCTATCGCGACGTGCTGTTCAATGGCCGGCACCCGACCTTTGTGCTGTTTCTGGAAATCGATCCGAGCACGGTGGATGTCAACGTTCACCCGACCAAGCACGAAGTGCGCTTCCGTGACAGCCGCATGGTGCATGACTTCCTCTATGGCACCCTGCATCGGGTCTTGGCCGATGTGCGCCCGGAAGATCAGGTGGCCGCTCCGGCGGCCATCTCACCCATGTCGCGTGCAAGCGGCCTGGCCGCCGGAGAATTTGGCCCGCAGGGCGAAATGGGCCTGGCCGCCAGCGTGCTGGAAACCCCAGTGGCCAATGCGCAGCCGGCCTGGCGTGGTGCAGGTGCCGGTTATCAGCAGCCGGCCGGCAACCCCGGCGTACCGGCTGCCGAAGCGCAGGCCGCCTATCGCGAGTATTTCGCCCCGCTGCCTGCTGCGTCGTCCGCAGTGCTGCCGCAGGAGCAGGGCGACATTCCGCCGCTCGGCTATGCCGTGGCGCAGCTCAAGGGGGTCTACATCCTCGCCGAGAATGCCCAGGGCATGGTTGTGGTGGACATGCACGCCGCGCATGAGCGCATCACCTACGAGCGCCTGAAGCATGCGATGGCCAGTGAGGGGTTGCGCGGCCAGCCGTTGCTGGTACCGGAGTCTATCGCTCTCAGTCAGCGCGAAGCCGACTGCGCCGAGGAGCATGGCCAGTGGTTCCAGCGTCTGGGCTTCGAATTGCAGCGCCTGGGAGAGGAGACGCTGGCGATCCGCCAGATTCCGGCGCTGCTCAAGCAGGCCGAAGCGACCCAGTTGGTGCGCGACGTGCTGGCCGATCTGCTCGAATATGGCACCAGCGACCGTATCCAGGCGCACCTCAACGAGCTGCTGGCGACCATGGCCTGCCATGGTGCGGTGCGCGCCAACCGGCGCCTGACCATTCCCGAGATGAACGCCCTATTGCGTGATATGGAACAGACCGAGCGCAGCGGCCAGTGCAACCACGGGCGTCCGACCTGGACGCAATTGAGCATGGATCAGCTCGACAAGTTGTTCATGCGTGGTCAGTAATTGAGCAATGCCCCGCCGAGGGCTCCCGTCTTTGTTGCCGAGTTATATCGATGCCTGCGCTTCCTCCTGCAATCTTCCTGATGGGCCCGACAGCCGCCGGCAAGACTGACCTGGCCCTGGAGCTGGCGCGCGTCTTGCCGTGTGACCTGATCAGTGTTGATTCGGCGCTGATCTATCGTGGCATGGACATCGGCACGGCCAAGCCTGAGCGCGCCATTCTCGACGCGTTTCCTCACGCCCTGATCGATATTCGTGATCCGGCCGAGAGCTATTCGGCGGCGGAGTTTCGCGCCGATGCGCTGGCCGCCATGGCCGAGAGCACGGCGCGTGGCCGTATTCCGCTGCTGGTAGGCGGCACCATGCTCTATTACAAGGCGCTGTTGGAGGGCTTGGCCGATATGCCCAGCGCCGCCCCGGCCATCCGTGCCGAGCTGGAAGCAAGGGCTGCAGCCGAAGGTTGGGAGGCGCTGCATCGGGAGCTGGCTGAGGTCGATCCAGAGTCCGCCGCGCGCATCCATCCCAACGATCCGCAGCGTCTGACTCGGGCGCTTGAGGTCTATCGCGTGAGCGGCCTGAGCATGACCGAGCATCGCCTGCGCCAGGCTGCAGGAAATCCCGATGCGGGTACATCAGGCGCCGGGCAATTACCCTATACTGTTGCTCAGCTTGCTATCGCACCAGCGCAGCGTCAGGTTTTGCATGACCGCATCGCTCAACGATTTCGGGTGATGTTGGAACAGGGTTTCGTGGAAGAGGTCGAAGCCCTGCGTAGACGAAGTGACTTGCACGCGGGATTGCCGTCTATACGGGCGGTGGGTTATCGCCAGGTATGGGAATACCTCGATGGCGAGCTGTCCCGGGACGAGATGGTCGAGCGGGGCATCATCGCCACGCGGCAATTGGCCAAGCGTCAGTTCACCTGGCTACGCGGTTGGGAGAACTTGCATTGGCTCGATAGCCTGGCCTGCGACAATCTGTCTCGCGTCTTGAAATACCTGGAAAGCGTCTCCATATTGAAATGAGACCTTGCCGCTGGTCGTCTATCCTTGGGGGTGGTACGGCCTGAAGCCATTGTTTAACTACTAAAATTATTGAAATTGATCCTCGAAAGGAGTGCGGCACATGTCAAAAGGGCATTCGCTACAAGACCCTTACCTGAATACCCTGCGTAAGGAACGCGTCCCTGTTTCCATCTATCTGGTCAACGGCATCAAGCTGCAAGGCCAGATCGAATCCTTCGACCAGTTTGTCATTCTGCTGAAGAATACAGTCAGCCAGATGGTCTACAAACACGCCATTTCCACCGTCGTGCCTAGCCGTCCGGTACGCCTGCCGAGTGCTGGCGATGCCGAGCAGGCAGATGGCGAGCCAGGTAACGCCTGATAGGGGGCTGCATTGTTCTTCGAGCGTCATGGGGGCGGTGAGCGGGCCATCCTGGTTCATCTGGAAGGCCAAGACTCCGAGGCGAGCGAAGACCCCCAGGAGTTCCAGGAATTGGCCATGTCGGCAGGCGCCGACATGGTCGCCTTCTTCAGTGTGCCCAGCAGTCGTCTGACGGCCAAGTTCCTGATCGGCAGCGGTAAGGTCGAGGAGCTGCGCGACCAGATCAAGGCCGCCGAGGCCGATCTGGTCATCTTCAATCACGTCCTGACGCCCAGCCAGGAGCGCAACCTCGAGCGCGCCTTCGAATGCCGTGTGCTCGACCGTACCGGCCTGATCCTCGATATCTTCGCTCAGCGCGCGCGTACTCATGAAGGCAAGCTGCAGGTCGAACTGGCTCAGCTCGACCACATGAGCACGCGCCTGGTGCGCGGCTGGACTCACCTTGAGCGGCAGAAAGGCGGTATCGGTCTGCGTGGTCCGGGTGAAACCCAGCTGGAAACCGACCGCCGCTTGCTGCGTGTGCGCATCCGGCAGATCAAGCAGAAGCTGGACAAGGTGCGCAGTCAGCGTGAGCAGGCGCGTCGCGGGCGCAGGCGTGCGGATATTCCATCGGTCTCCCTGGTGGGGTACACCAACGCCGGCAAGTCCACCTTGTTCAATGCCCTGACCACCTCCGAGGTGTATGCGGCCGACCAGCTGTTCGCCACGCTCGACCCGACCTTGCGGCGTCTGCAGCTCGACGACCTTGGTCCGATCGTGCTGGCCGACACCGTGGGTTTCATTCGCCACCTGCCGCACAAGCTGGTCGAGGCCTTCCGCGCTACGTTGGAAGAGTCGAGCAACTCCGATCTGCTGTTGCACGTGATTGATGCCCACGAGCCCGAGCGTATGGCGCAGATCGAGCAGGTGCAGAACGTGCTCAAGGAGATCGGCGCACACGAATTGCCAATGCTCGAGGTATACAACAAGCTGGATTTGTTGGATGGTGTCGAGCCGCAGATCCAGCGCGATGCTGATGGCAAGCCGCTGCGTGTCTGGTTGTCGGCCCGCGAGGGGCGTGGTCTTGAGCTGTTGCGGCAGGCAGTGGCGGAGCTGTTGGGCGAAGATTTGTTCGTCGCCACGCTGCAGCTGCCGCAACGTTTGGGGCGACTGCGTGCGCAGTTCTTCGCGCTGGGGGCGGTGCAGAGCGAAGAACATGACGAGTTGGGGCGCAGCCTGCTGGCGGTGCGTTTGCCGCGAGTCGAGCTCAATCGCCTGGTGAGTCGCGAAGGTTTGGAGCCTCAAACCTTCATCGAGCAACATACTTTGCAATAAAGCCTGGGACGGTGGCTTTGCTGTCACCATAGGGCTTTGGGTAGCATTGGCCGGCGCGCCGTGGGCGCGCCTTCGCTTTATTAGTACGGAGAACGCTATGGCTTGGAATGAGCCGGGTGGCAACTCGAACAATCAAGACCCTTGGGGCGGCCGCAAAGGCGGTGGCCGGCAGGGGCCGCCGGATCTCGACGAAGCGTTCCGCAAGCTGCAAGAAAGCCTCAACGGGCTGTTTGGCGGTGGCAAGAAACGTGGTGACGACTCCGGGCGCAGTGGCGGCGGTGGCTTCGGCCTGCTGTTCGTCGGCCTTGGCCTGTTGGCGGTGGTATGGCTGTACAGCGCGATCTATGTGGTGGATGAGCAGGAGCAGGCTGTGGTGCTGCGCTTCGGCAAGTACCACGAGACCGTTGGTCCTGGCCTGAATATCTATTTCCCGCCAATCGACCGCAAGTTCCAGGAAAACGTCACCCGTGAACGCGCCTACAGCAAGCAGGGCGCCATGCTGACTGAAGACGAGAACATCATCGAAGTACCGCTGACCGTGCAGTACCGGGTGAGCAATCTGCAGGACTTCGTGCTCAACGTCGACCAGCCGGAAGTCAGCCTGCAGCACGCTACCGACAGTGCCGTGCGCCATGTCGTGGGCTCCACCGAGATGGATCAGGTACTGACCGAGGGCCGTGAACTGATCGCGACCGAGGTACGTGAGCGTCTGCAGCGCTTCCTCGACAACTACCGCACCGGTATCACCATCACTCAGGTGAACATCCAGAGCGCTGCTGCGCCGCGTGAGGTTCAGGAAGCCTTCGATGACGTGATTCGTGCCCGTGAAGACGAGCAGCGTGAGAAGAACCAGGCCGAGTCCTACGCCAACGGCGTAATCCCGGAAGCGCGTGGTCAGGCCCAGCGTATGCTGGAAGAGGCCAACGGTTACCGTGATGAAGTCATCGCTCGCGCCCAGGGTGAGGCCGACCGCTTCACCAAGCTGGTCGCCGAGTACCGCAAGGCGCCCGAGATCACTCGCGAGCGTCTGTACATCGACACCATGCAGGAAGTGATGAGCAACACCAGCAAGGTTCTGGTCACCGGTGACAAGGGGCAGAACAACCTGCTCTATCTGCCGCTGGACAAGATGATCGACAGCCGTGGTGGTGCTTCTTCCTCCAGTTCTGCCAACAGCAGCAATTCGACAGCGCGTGATCCAGCGGTGCCGCTGAGCAGCGATATGTCGCAGCGTAACCTGCGTACCCGGGAGGGCCGTTGATGAACAACAAGTCCCTGATCGGCCTGATCGTGGCCGTGGTTGTGGCCCTGGTGGCGTGGAACAGCTTCTATATCGTGGCGCAGACCGAGCGTGCGGTGCTGTTGCAGTTCGGGCGAGTGGTTCAGCCTGATGTGCAGCCCGGCCTGCATGTGAAGATCCCCTACGTCAACCAGGTGCGTATCTTCGACGGTCGTCTGCTGACGCTGGATTCGACGCCCTCGCGCTTCCTGACCCTGGAGAAGAAGGCGCTGATGGTCGATGCCTATGCCAAGTGGCGGGTGAAGGATGCCGAGCGCTTCTATCAGTCCACCTCGGGCATGAAGCAGGTCGCTGATGAGCGTCTGGCGCGTCGTCTGGAAGCATCGCTGCGTGACCAGTTCGGTAAGCGCACCCTGCACGAATCGGTATCCGGTGAGCGTGATGCGCTGATGGCTGACGTGACCGCGACCCTCAACCGCGCCGCCGAGCGTGAGTTGGGTATCGAAGTGGTCGACGTTCGGGTCAAGGCCATCGACCTGCCGCGCGAAGTGAACCGCAGCGTGTTCGAGCGGATGAGCACCGAGCGTGAGCGTGAAGCGCGCGAGCATCGCGCCAAGGGTCGTGAGCTGGCCGAAGGTATTCGCGCTGATGCTGATCGTCAGCGCCGTGTACTGCTGGCTGAAGCCTATCGTGAAGCTGAAGAGCTGCGCGGTGACGGTGATGCCCAGGCTGCGTCCATCTACGCCAACGCCTTCGGTCAGGATCAGGAGTTCTACTCCTTCTACCGGAGTCTGCAGGCTTACCGCGAAAGCTTCGCTGACAAGCGTGATGTGCTGGTGCTGGACCCGGGCAGCGATTTCTTCCGCTACCTGGAAAAATCCAGGCCTTGATCGGCAACCCTGGCGGCGCGATGCGTCGCCAGGGTGACCGCAAGGTAAAACGTGGTATCATGCGGCAGCCGGGAAAATCCCGGCTTTTTTGCGTCTGTGGGAATCATGTGGCAGGAACTCGGCATCGCACTGTGTCTGGTATTGGTGCTGGAAGGCATCCTGCCCTTCCTCTATCCGCGCCATTGGCGCGGAGCGGTCATGCAGGCAGCTCGTCTGCCCGACCGCCGACTGCGCCTTATGGGGCTGGCCAGCATGCTGCTGGGTACGGCCCTTCTATATCTGCTTCACTGAAGGCTTGTGCCGCCCGGATCGAGAGGGGAATGGCGAAATGGCAACGGTAGACCGCTGGCTGCTGCCAGATGGCATCGAAGAAGTACTGCCGCCGGAAGCGGCACGCATCGAGGCGGCGCGCCGTCAGGTGCTGGATCTGTTCCAACGTTGGGGTTACGAGTTCGTCGTCACCCCCCATATCGAGTACCTGGAATCCCTGCTGACTGGCGCTGGCCAGGATCTCGACCTGCGTACCTTCAAGGTCACCGATCCGCTGTCCGGTCGGCAGATGGGCTTTCGTGCCGACATCACCCCGCAGGTGGCGCGCATCGATGCTCACACCATGCGCCGTGAGGGGCCGAGCCGTCTGTGCTATGCCGGCAGCGTGTTGCATGCGCAGCCGCGTGCACTGACTACCTCGCGTAGCCCGATCCAGCTGGGTGCCGAGCTCTATGGCGACGCCAGTCCGGCCAGCGATATCGAAGTGATCAGCTTGCTGGTCGAGACCCTTGAGCTGGCTGCGGTGCCGGACGTGCACATGGATCTCGGTCATGTCGGCATCTACCGTGGTCTGGCGCGTGCCGCCGGTCTGTCCGGTGAGGCCGAGCAGCAACTGTTCGATGCGCTGCAGCGCAAGGCCATGGATGAGATCGAGAGCCTGACCGCCGCGTTGCCGGCGGGCCTGGGCAGCATGCTGCGTTCGCTCGCCGAGCTGTGTGGCGGCCGGGAAGTGCTGGACCTGGCCCAGGCCGTGCTGGTCGAGGCGCCGGATGCGGTGCACGCTGCGCTCGATGAGCTGGTGGCCATCGCCGATGCGCTGGAGCTGCGTTATCCGGAGCTGCCGCTGTACTTCGACCTGGGCGAGTTGCGCGGCTACAACTATCACACCGGCGTGGTGTTCGCGGCCTTCGTGCCGGGTGAGGGCGGTGCCATCGCTCAGGGTGGTCGTTATGACGATACCGGCGCGGTATTCGGTCGTGCGCGCCCGGCTACTGGCTTCTCCACGGACCTGAAGACCCTGGTAACCCTGGGTGACATGCGTGTGGATGAGGCACTCAGCGGTGTCTGGGCACCAGACAATCATGATCTCTATCTGTGGCAGGCCGTTCGTCGTCTGCGTGGTGAGGGCGAGCGCGTGGTACAGGCGCTGCCCGGGCAGAGCGAGGCGGATGCGCGCGAAGCAGACTGTGATCGCCTGCTGACGCTGCGCGATGGACGTTGGCAGGTGGCGCCCCTGGCGTCCTGAATTCATTTTCGCCGGCCCGCGGCCGGCATCGAAGCTTGCGCGAAGAGGACAAGTTTATGGGTAAGAATGTCGTCGTCCTGGGCACCCAATGGGGTGATGAGGGCAAGGGCAAGATCGTCGACCTGCTCACCGAGCAGGCCGCTGCAGTCGTGCGTTATCAGGGTGGTCACAACGCGGGCCACACCCTGGTGATCAACGGTGAGAAGACCGTCCTGCACCTGATTCCGTCCGGTATCCTGCGTGAAGGCGTCGAGTGCCTGATCGGTAATGGCGTGGTCGTTGCGCCCGACGCCCTGATGCGCGAAATCGTCAAGCTGGAAGAGAAGGGTGTGCCAGTGCGTGAGCGTCTGCGCATCAGCCCAGCCTGCCCGCTGATCCTGTCCTATCACGTGGCGCTGGATCAGGCGCGTGAGAAGGCGCGTGGCGATGCCAAGATCGGCACCACCGGTCGCGGTATCGGCCCAGCCTACGAAGATAAGGTCGCGCGTCGTGGTCTGCGTGTCGGTGACCTGTTCCACCGCGAGCGTTTCGCCGCCAAGCTGGGCGAGCTGCTGGATTACCACAATTTCCAGCTGGTCAATTTCTACAAGGAGCCGGCCATCGACTTCCAGAAAACCCTGGATGAGTGCATGGAATACGCCGAGTTGCTCAAGCCGATGATGGCTGACGTCACTGCCGTGCTGCATGATCTGCGTCGTGAGGGCAAGGACATCATGTTCGAAGGTGCCCAGGGGTCGCTGCTGGACATCGACCATGGCACCTACCCCTACGTGACCAGCTCCAACACCACCGCTGGCGGTATCGCCACCGGCTCCGGTTTCGGTCCGCTGTACCTGGACTACATCCTCGGTATCACCAAGGCCTACACCACCCGGGTCGGTTCCGGTCCGTTCCCGACCGAGCTGTTCGATGACGTTGGCGCCTTCCTCGCTAAGCGTGGCCACGAGTTCGGCGCCACCACTGGTCGTGCCCGCCGTTGCGGCTGGTTTGATGCGGTGATCCTGCGTCGCGCCATCGAGATCAACAGCATCTCCGGCCTGTGCCTGACCAAACTGGACGTGCTCGACGGCCTGGAAACCATCCGCATCTGCACCGGTTACAAGGATGCCAATGGCCAGGTGCTGGTCGATGCGCCGACCGACGCCGACAGCTACATCGGCCTGCAGCCGGTCTACGAGGAGATGCCGGGCTGGAGCGAATCCACCCTGGGCGCAAAGACCTTGGAAGACTTGCCGGCCGCTGCGCGTGCCTACATCAAGCGTGTGGAAGAGCTGGTTGGTGCGCCGATCGACATCATCTCCACCGGCCCGGATCGCAACGAGACCATCGTACTGCGTCATCCGTTTGCCTGATCGAGATGCTTTCGAGTCGCACAGGAGCCGCCTTCGGGCGGCTTTTTTGTGG